>CAZLNA010000001.1:0-8421 GCA_964560485.1 uncultured Desulfobacula sp.
GCCAAGATTCATAATCAAAAAGACATCAAACTGGTCCGTGATAAAGCCTTTAAAACAATCGATTTTCTGGCCAAGCGAAACATCGCTTTCAAACTGGTACAACAGGTTTTCAAGATCTGCGAGGGTCTGCGGAGAATCCTGGAAAAACAAGTATCCGGTTTTATAGCAGGCATAGTAGAAAAAGACGAAAGTGGCGGGATTACTTACCCATACCCCCAGGTATGCAGCGGATTTACTTGCCTTTAGTAAAAAGGCCAGACCAATGGCGGCAACCGTGTGAAAAGGGATGGTGGGGGTGATGGCAATAAAAACCCCAATGGCCATGCCCAGGGCGACATAATGAGGATCTCCGTTCAATTCTCTGAATTGCCGGACATAGCCTTCAAACTTTTTTCGAAACATCGTTTTGTCAAATAAACCTTATAATAAATTACTACTTGACAATCACTTTTCTGCCAAGTAGTTTATATCTTAATATACTTCAACCGAAATATAGATTCAACACAATAAAGGGGGGCAACCCCCTTTTATTGGTATTGCGAAAAGAAGACGCTGCCTGCGGGCAGGTCATAAAAGCATATGTGTTTTTTTGTTTTTTTGAGTTGTATAACCTTTGAACCATGTATATTTTTTCAGGAGGCCGTTAATGACTGACACATTAAAAAATGAAAACAATTGGGAAAGCTTTATCAAGCTGTTTCTTTCAAGACTCGACATCCCTACCAAAGAAGATATCAATCTGCTGCATGCAAGACTTGACAAGCTCGAGCAATTACTTTATCAGGGTAAACCTGTGGCTGGCCACAGCGCCAGTTCATATACCGGCAGGCGGAAAAGCGCTTCTGCCATTGTTCTTGATATCATTGCCAACCATCCGGACGGTACAGATTTTAAAACCATCAAAGCAGCCACCGGGTTTAACGATAAAAAACTGAGAAATATTATTTTCAGACTGGATAAAATCAAAAAAATAAAGCGGGTTAGACGAGGCATCTATACCATCGCTTAAAGGAAAGAGTATTTATGGCATCACCTGAATATCAGCCGGGCCAGACTGTTGGCGGCTACATGGTCAAACACGTGGCCGAACTTGAAAATCTGGACTCCACCATGATCCAGCTCGAACACATCACCACCCGCACCCGGCATATTCATGTGGCCAATAAAGACAGAGAAAACACGTTTTCCGTCTTTTTCAGGACCGTGCCCACAGATTCGACCGGCGTGGCCCATATCCTTGAGCATACTGTCCTGTGCGGTTCCAGACACTACAAGGTGCGCGATCCGTTTTTTTCCATGATCAAACGCAGCCTTTCCACCTTCATGAATGCATTTACCGCATCAGACTGGACCATGTACCCGTTTGCCACACAGAACCGGAAAGATTATTACAATCTGATGGGGGTTTATCTGGATGCGGCATTTTTCCCGAATCTGGATGAGCTCAGCTTTAAACAGGAAGGTCACCGGCTGGAAATTGTTGATCCGGACGCTGACCAGCCCGCGCTAGAATACAAGGGCGTGGTCTACAATGAAATGAAAGGGGCCATGTCATCCCCGAGCCAGGTGTTAGGGCGTTCTCTGCTCACAGCACTCTACCCGGATACGACCTACCGGAACAATTCCGGCGGAGAACCGTCAGATATCCCGTCCCTGACCTGGGAAGCCCTGAAAAACTTCCACAGCCGGTACTACCACCCATCCAATGCATGGTTTTACACTTACGGCAACCTGCCGCTTGAAGAAACCCTTTCCGTGATCTGCGAAAAGGTGCTCGACCAGTTTGACTACCTTGAAGTAGATTCGAGCGTTCCTTCCCAGCCCCGGTGGGACTCTCCCAGGGAAGAGACACAGGGGTATGCCTATGCCGACCCTGAAGATGCAGACAAAAAATATCAGGCCTGCGTGGCCTGGCTCGCCTGTGATATCCAGGACGCGTTTGAAGTTCTGGTTCTGACCGTTCTTGAACAGATTCTCATCGGCAACTCAGCATCACCGCTGCGAAAAGCGTTGATCGATTCAGAACTCGGGTCTGCACTGGCAGATGGTTCCGGTTTTGACCCGGACAACCGGGATACCCTTTTTTCCTGCGGCTTGAAAGATATTGAAAAAAAAGATGTCGACCGGGTGGAAACGATTATTTTCACTACCCTCAACGACCTGGCAGACAACGGTATTGATCCGAACCTGATTGACTCGGCCATTCACCAGATTGAATTTCACAGAAAAGAGATCACCAATACGCCGTACCCGTTCGGCATCAAACTGCTGCTGGCGTTTGCCGGAACCGTCATCCATGACGGGGATCCTCTGGAATGCATAAATATTGACAAGAACCTGGCTGAACTGAAAAAGCAGATCGCCCAGGGCGGTTTTCTGGAGAACCGGCTTAAGCGTTATTTTATTGACAACCCTCACCGGGTGAAGTTCACGCTTGAGCCAGACACCGGGCTGGCAGAACAAAATGACAGACAGGAAAAAGCCGGGCTTGACAAAATTGCCGCCACTCTGGGCCACGAAGATATCAAGCGCTTGAAAAAAGACGCGGATACCCTTCAAAAACTTCAGGAAAAAGAAGAAGACCTTTCCGTGCTTCCCACCCTGGCCCTGGCAGATGTCCCGCCTGAGATTGAGATCATTCAGCCGGACAAGATAGCGAATATATCAGCAACCGCCTATGACAAGGCCACTTCCGGCATTCTCTATTTCACCTGCCCCATGGGCGGCGGCGGCATTGATGCATCCCTTTTCCCCCTGGTCCCTTTTTTCTGCAGGGCCTTTATCAACAGCGGGACAGCCAGGAGAAGTTATGATGCCATGGCCCGCCAGATGGATCTTTACACCGGCGGCATCTCACTGACACCTTTTTCTGGATCTTATTTCAGCGACCAGGCAGAGGCCCATTCCTTTCTGGCGCTTCAGGGCAAGGCGCTTGACCGGAATATTGCTCCTTTGTTTGACCTGATCGAAGAATTTGTCGTGGACTACAGCTTCCACGATCACGAACGCCTTAAAAGCCTGCTGCTCCAGTACCAGGCCGGCCTGGAAGCCTCCATTGTCTCCACCGGTCACCGGTATGCCATCTCTTTGTCCGCCATGAATTTGTCCAAAACCGGCTATATTAATGAACTCTGGCACGGGATCGCCCAGTACCAGCTGATCAAAAGCATTACTGAACAACTCGGGGATGCCGCCACTGCAGCAGCTGCGCTTGAAGCGCTCTCACTCAAACTTGGCCGGATTGCTGCGGCCGTACTGAAAAAAGACAATTCCAAACCCGCTCTGATCGGCAGCCGTGAAAGCATCCTTGCTTCAGACACAAAAATGGCAGCCATCCAGGCCCTGCTGCCGGAAAACAGCGGCAGTTCTTTTTTCACACCGGACATATCAATTGACACGCGCATGCCCCATGACGGCTGGCATACCAATACTTCCGTCTCTTTTGTGGGGCAGTCATTCAAGGCCGTCAGGATCACTCACGAGGATTCTCCGGGCCTGGCAGTCATTTCCAAACTGCTGCGGTCATCCTATCTCCACCGGGAAATCAGGGAAAAAGGGGGCGCATACGGCGGCTTTGCCATCTACAATACTGAAGAGGGTATTTTCTCGTTTGGTTCCTACCGCGACCCGCACATCAACCGGACCCTTGATGTCTACCAGAAAGCGTGTGAGTTCATCATAAACGGTGACTATTCTGAAACCGATGTGAAAGAGGCCATCCTCCAGGTCTGCTCGGAAATAGACAAACCGGAAACACCGGGACCTGCCGCAATGAAAGCCTTTTACCGGGATATCACCAGACTCAGCAATGAGATCCGCCAGAAATTCAAGGATGCGCTGCTCAGGCTGGACAAGACCCGGATCCAGTCAATTGCCCGGACCTATTTCACTGTGGATGACAGCCAGAAAGGGACAGCTGTGATTTCAAGCCTGGCAAGCCTGGAAAGTGCCAATGCCGAGCGCGGATCAGGCAATCAGCCCCTGGTCCTTTTTAAAATTTAAACAGATCGGCCAGTTTTCTTTTTGCCTCATCAGGCAGCGGCGTGCCCTGTTCAGCCACATCAAGGGTGTGTTGCCCCAGCAGCCGGTAGAGGCGGGAAAACCCGGGCAGCTGGTCATCAATGTCCTTCAGGTGCCTGGAGACAATCTCGTCATCCCCCCTGGCCACCGGTCCGGTCAGTGCCTGGATACTTCCTTTGGCTTTGATATTTTTCAATGTTCCCATGATCAGGGGCTCAAGGATATTGTAGGCTTCTTTTTCGCTCAGATCCCCGGCCGTCAGAAGCCTGAGCGCAAAATGCTCCAGCGTGACAAGATAGTTGGAGGCCACCACAGCAGATGCATGGTAAAGGGTCTTGGCGCTGGTGGGGATGGTAAAGGCATTGGCCGCAAGTGTCCGCACAATCTTTTTTCCGGTTTCCACAGCCCGTTCTTCGCCTTCAACTGAAATATTGATCCCGTTAAATGGAGACGGCTGGCCCGCCTCGTAAGGTGCAAACGCCTGAAGCGGATGAATGGAACCGACCGCTGCTCCGCAGGCCCGGGCCGGCGAAAGGATATCCGAGGCCAGGGCACCTGAAAGGTGATAAACAATCTGGTTTGATTCAAATCCGCCCTTCTCGGCCATGGACTGGCAGACCGGTGCAATGGCCGTGTCCGGTGTTGTAATAAAAACAATATCTGCAGCCCTGGCTGCAGCTACCGGGTCCTCACACACATCTCCGGTGCCTGCTGCTGCGGCTGCGTTTTCAGCCGATGCCAGGGTTCTGCTTGAAAACGCAGCCGGAACAAAGCCTGAAGATGAAAGGAAGACTGCCAGGGCTGTGCCGAGACGGCCGCATCCAATAATTGCAAATGTTTTTTGCGCATTATTTGTATTCATAGTCTTTTGAGGGGAACTCCCCGCCTTTTACTTCTTTAATATACTGATCAAGCCCCTGTCTGGCTGTCTGGGCAATATCCGCATACTTTTTGACAAACTTGGGAAGGAACCGGTCATTGATCCCGAGCATGTCATGCAGTACCAGGATCTGACCGTCACAGGCTGAACCCGCACCAATACCAATGGTCGGGATATTGAGTTCCTGAGTAATTTTTGCAGCAATGGAAGAAGGGATTCCTTCGAGCACCACAGAAAATGCCCCTGCCGACTGGACGTCTCTGGCATCCTGCAGCAGCCGGTCTTCATCTCTTTGCACTTTGAACCCGCCCATCTGATGGACAGACTGGGGGGTAAGGCCGATATGGGCCTGGACCGGCACACCCGCTTTTGCCAGGGCATCGATCACCGGGCAGACATCTGCACCGCCTTCAAGCTTGACAGCGGCAGCCCCGGCTTCCTTTAAAAAACGACCGCCGTTTTCAATGGCCTTATCAAGGCTTCCCTGGTAGGACATGAACGGCATATCGCCGATCACCATGGCCCGTTCACACGCCCTTGACACCATTGAGGTATGATAGATCGATTCATCCATGGTCACGGGCAGCGTATTGGCCTTTCCCTGTACCACCATACCGAGGGAATCCCCCACCAGGACAATCTCGATACCCGCCTGGTCGAGCATCCTGGCAAATGGAAAATCGTAGGCGGTCAGGGCGGTGATTTTCTGCCCCTCCTGTTTCATCTTGATCAGTGTGGATGTCGTGACGGTTGACTGCATGGCTTTTCCCTCCTTTATGTTAAAGAATCATATTCATCCCTGCTGAACCTTATCACTTTTTCAGCCGAAATGCTCCTGCTTCCATTGAGAATACCGGCACATGCCGTGCAAGGCTTTCACCGCCCGTTCCGGCGATGGAAAAAACACCCCCTTGTAATCATTTCCTTCGAACCGGTAAAGCGTCTTGCTTTTTTCGTCTGTGAGCAGGCTGACACCGATCACCGGCTTCTCATACGTCTGGATCAGCTCACCCACATGGCGGATATAATCTTCTTCCACCTGGTAGGCCATCTGTTTATAAAAGGCTGCGGTTTCTTCATCCAGTTCCGGCTGGACCCGGCGGGCTGAAGCAATCATATCGTCAATCAGAATCCGGGTGCCGTGGATACCGAGGTGAATCACGGCATCACACCCGTCCCATTTCATCAGTTCCTCCATACAGGTTTTGGCAATACCGGGCTCTCCTTCGCCCACAATGTCGAGAGGATTTCCCCGGCTCCAGTAGGAGGGCAGGATCTTATCCAGGCGCTCAATAATTTCCGTTGACAGTTCCGGTACTTCAAGCCCGTGTTCAGCACACAGGTCTGTTGCGATCACACCCCAGCCGCCGCCAAAGGTCAGGATGGCCACCCGCCGGCCTCTGGGGAGGGGGAGCGATGAAAAAACAGCCGACAGGTCAAGCAGTTCCATGGGCTGGTCCACCTGTATGATACCGGCCTGGCGGCAGGCTGCATCAAAAATGGTATTATCCGAGGCCAGGGCGCCTGAATGGCTGGCAGCGGCCTTGATGCCTTCCTCTGTCCGGCCGCCCTTGAGCACCACCACCGGCTTGTTGCCGCAGACCCGTTTTGCGCTTTGAAAAAACCGGGGCCCATCCTTTACACTTTCAATATAAAGAACAACGGTTCGTGTCAACTCATCGAGTTCAAAAGCTTCCATATAATCTTCAATGGTGACCATGGCTTCATTCCCGGACCCTGAAAACGCACGGATACCGATGGCCTGCTGCTCTGCAAACTTCAGCAGCTGGGTCCCCATGTTGCCGGACTGGCTCACCAGTGTGGTCGATCCGGGCAGGGGATAGGCATGTGATGCTGTGCAGTAGAACAGGGCATGGGGATTGCACACCCCCATGGTGTTGGGCCCCAGGATCAGGATCCCGGCCTTTCGGGCTTCTTCCACAACCTTTCTTTCAAGATCCGCCCCTTCTTCACCGACTTCCCTGAATCCGGACGTAATCAGAAGCATGCCTTTGACCTCTTTTTCGGCAAGTTCCGGAATCAGTGCCAGCACCCGGCCGGCCGGTATGGTGACCACGGCCAGATCAACAGGTCCCTCAATCTGTGCAAGAGAGGTATAAACGGGCCGGCCCGCTATTTCTCCACCCTTGGGGTTTACCAGGAAGACCTTTCCGGAAAAATCCCTTGAAAACGTATTGGTCAGCAGCATATGCCCCCACTTTCCCGGGGTTGCCGAAGCGCCGACAAAGGCGATGGAGTCCGGGTAATAGCAGGATCGCAGCCGTTTCATGTCAATGGGCGCTGTTGTCTTCTGCCTGGCGGGTTCCCCCGAGATAATCAGACCGTCAACCGCGACAGGCCGCCCATCCGGCTGGATAATCAGCGGATTGATATCCACTTCTTTGATCTGCGGAAAATCCAGGGCCATCTGTGAAAGGGCCAGGATCATCCGCTTGAGCATATCCCTGTCTGCGGCGGCCTCACCCCTGAACGGACCGAGAAGGTCTTTTGAACGGATCTGGGCCACCATATCCTCTGCATCTGCCTCATTCAGCGGTGCCAGCTTGAATGCCACATCGTTCAGGGCTTCGGTAAACACCCCGCCCAGTCCGAACGCCACCACCGGTCCGAAATTCGGATCCCTGAACAGTCCTGCAACGAACTCTCTTTTCCCCAGGATCTGAGGCTGGATCAGAAAGGCTTCAGGCATCCTGCCATTGTCTGCCGCCATCTGGTCAATTGCCTTTTCAACCTGGGCCTCACTGTTCAGCCCCACATGGACCAGGCCGGCTTCAGTTTTATGCGCCACCCCGGGATACAGGCCTTTGACGACCACTGGAAACCCGGTCTCAAGACAGGCTGGAACCACCTCCCGGGCAAGGGTTACCCGTATTTCCGGCACCACCGGGATACCATACCGGGAAAGCACGGCTTTGGCTTCATCTTCAGCCATCACCGTATCAGCGGCAGCCAGCCGCTTTTCGATCTGTTCAGCATTAAGGATGTCATTCATTTTGTGCACTGGCTCCGTTAAATACAATGGTTGAAATATCAGAAGAAACCTGATCAACATCAAGCTCCCGGCCGAAAATGATTTCGCCCAGGCAGGCATGTTCGATGGCTCCGAGAATCACCTTGCGCATGGTATGGGCATCGATATCAGGCCGCAGTTCATTTTTCTTTTGCCCGTTTTCAATTATCTCCAGAATGGTCCTGGCATATTTCTGGACCATTTCATATGCACAGGAGTTAAAAAATTCGATTGAGCTGCGGACTTCAAGCAGCAGGATTTTTGAAAAAATCCGGTTCTGGGCATAACTTTCCAGGCTCGTATAAATAATCACCTCGAGCTGACGGACCGCAGAGCGTTCATTGGCGATCCGGTTTTCAATTTTTGCCTGAAACTCAAAAAAATGCTCGTTCAACACCTGGTAGAGAAGGTCTTTTTTATCCTTGAAGTATTTATAGATCAGCCCTTCGGTCACTTCTGCATTCCGGGCGATCTGGGCGGTGGTAATGGA
>CAZLNA010000001.1:8521-19125 GCA_964560485.1 uncultured Desulfobacula sp.
AAAAAATATTACCGGATCACGTTGAGGCCTGCATCCAAAGCGGTTTTCAACGCCTGCCTGAACTCAGCCGGTGTGCATGGCCGCATCAGGGCCGGTACTTGGTCTGCCGCTCCCATGGGCCGGTACTGGCTCATGATATTGATGCTCGTCTCACCAGAGAGGTCTTTTAAAAAGGCCACCACCTCCCGGGTGCCTGCCAGGTCGTCCGGCAGGACCAGATGGCGCACCAGCAGTCCGGATCGTGCAATGCCTGCGTCATCCACCATCAGGTCTCCGACCTGGCGATGCATCTCCCGGACCGCCTGCCTGGCAATTTGGGGATAATCCGGGGCCTGGCAGGCCTGTCTGGCAATGTCAGTGTCCCAGAATTTAAAATCCGGCATATAGATATCGATCACACCATCCAGCAGGGCCAGGGTTTCAGTTTGGTCATATCCGCCGCAATTGTAAACCACAGGAAGATCAAGACCATGATCGGCAGCAATATCCAGCGCGGCCAGGAACTGGGGCACCACATGGGTGGGGGTCACCAGGTTGATATTATGGCAGCCGCGTTTTTTCAATTCGAGCATGACAGCGGCAATATGACCGGGTTCTGCCGCCTGCCCGTCTCCGTCCAGGCTGATATCGCAGTTCTGGCAGAAACAGCATCTCAAACTGCAGTGGGAAAAAAATATCGTTCCTGAGCCATGGGTGCCCACCAGGGGCGGTTCTTCTCCGAAGTGCGGGGCAAAGCTGGCCACCACTGCCTTGTCAGCGGTCTTGCAGACCCCTGTTTCATTTTCCATGCGGTTGACCCGGCAGAGCCTGGGACAGAGTGTACACTCTCTTAAAATGTCGCGGGCTTTGTCAATGCGCGAACGCAATCGATTGCGCTTTTTTAAGGCAAGATAACCCGGATATGAATCAGATTGGTCTTTCATCAAACCTTGGCTGAACCTTGACATCCTTTTTCACTTCTGGTTATAGCTCTTTAAAGCCCGACCATTGCATTAAACCCATTCACAAGGAAACGAGCCGATGATTAAACGATTTGCCTGGACCCTGATCGCCATTGCATCTCTGGTTTACGGCGGTATTTTTGCTCTCTCCCGCTATTATGAAACCTCTTTTTTTGACGAAATCCTCATGCAGCTCAACCGGCTCAACGCCCACGCATTCAGTATGAAAGAGGTCCAGCAGTCCAAGTTGCTGATCCGCACGATCATTGAAAACGATCATCCGCCGGCTGCCTGGCCTGCAATGATTGTCCGGGGCGAAAAAAAAGACCACCGCCAGTTGTTTTACTATTATAAAGTATGGACCCTGAAAAGCAAACTCACAACAGCGGACGTAAAAAAATCCTACCCGATTTTCAAAGCAAGCCAGGAACAGTTTACGATTCTCAATATCCGTTTCGGCCGGTACAAACCGGTTGTCCAGTTTCCCTTCTTTACCGACGCCGACAGCAACCTGGTCTGCGGCCTCTTCTTTCCCATCAATGAACCGCCGTTTTCATCAGATCTGAACAAGGACGGGCAGGTGGATCAAGAAGACGTTGCAATCGCCCGGAAACGATTTTAAGACAAAAATGGCAGGGTGGGATGGCAATCTCTCTATCCCGGTATTCTCGTCAACTCGCTCGCCCGCACAATTTTAACCTTTCCTTTGATTTTGGGGAGCAGTTTTTCCAGGGTTTCAACCGTCACCCGGTAGGGGTGGCCGATGCCGATGGCAGAACCGTGCCGCCGGGCCATTTTGACAAGCTCTTCAAACTGACCCGTGATATACGCGCCATCCTGGAAATTATCGAGAAAAACGTCCCGCTGGGCAAATTTAAGTTTGAGCAGCCGGGCCGACGCCCTTCCCTGGGATCTTGGCGCTGTCCGGGAATCAATAAAAAAGAGGTCATTCTTTTTGAGGATGGTAAAGATCTGGTTCATCTGGTCTGCACTCGCGGTCAGCTTTGAGCCCATATGGTTATTCACCCCGACCGCATGGGGAACATCAAAAAGATCCTTTTCCAGCTGATCAATGAGCGCATCCGGGCTCATCCGGCTTAAAATAGCGCCGGGTCCGGGATTGACCCTGGGATACTCCACCGGCTCCATGGGCAGATGCAGCATGAGCTGGGCCCCTTTTGCGTGGAGGGCTTTGGAAAGCTGCCGTCCAAACGGTGAAAACGGCAGCACGGAAAAGGTAATGTCCGGGTGAAGGGCGACAAGATCCATGGCCGCCTTCCGGTCATAGCCGATATCATCAATAATAATGGCAATTTTCGGGATATCGCTTTTAATCCTTTCTTTTGCTTTATCCTTTATGACCGGTTTCACATCCTTGAACACTTCATAGGTAATGGGGGAGCTGGCGCTTGTCTCCACCAGCGGCTCATTTTGGGGTCTTGCCGCTTTTCCCGGCTTTTTAGGCAGAGCTGTTTTATTCGGGACACGCTGGGATTTTTCTTTTTGAACAATTGGTTCGGGCCTGGGAGGCGGGGGTTCCTCCAGCTTGGGCCGGATAAGAATATCTGCCACCATGGCCACTGTCAGACAGATGGAAACCAGGACCAGAATCCCGAACAGGTTTTTTTTCAGCTCACCCATAAGATCGGGTGTTCTTTTCCGCTGCCGCGGTTTTGAGGCACCTGCGGCAGTTTTTTTTCGGGCAGCTGGTTTTTTCTTAACCGGTTTTTTTGCGGTGGAACCTTTTTTCCTAGCTGCCATTGACTTTGCTGAACACTCCGTAGCTGATCAGAATATCAAGCGCTCGTTTCACCTGGGCATCCCGGTGAAGTTTTTCAATATCAAGCAGCTGCGCCGTTTTTTTAGGGCCGGTCTTTTGGGGACCAGGGGTCTGCGCGCTTTCCGGTTCCAGGCTGTTTTTCAGGTCCTTTTCCTTGAGCATCTGATCAAAGAGCGAGGCTTTTTTCGCTTTCTTTTCAATCAGCTCATATTCCACCTCAATGTCCGGTATAATACCTTTGCCCTGGATGGAGCGTTCATTCGGGGTGTAATAACGGGCAATGGTGTATTTAATACCAAAGCCGTTTTTAAGCGGCCTGACCGTCTGGACAGAACCTTTTCCAAAAGACTGTGTTCCTAAAATCAGGGCTCTGGAATGATCCTGAAGGGCACCGGCAACAATCTCTGATGCAGAGGCAGAGCCGCCGTTGATCAATACAACAATGGGATACTTTCTATCCTCATCATCTGCTTCTGCCTTGTAAACTTTTTTGGAGGCCTCGTCCCGGCCTTTAATGGTCACGATATCGCCAGATGCCAGAAAAAGGTCACAGATTTTTACAGCCTGAGCCAAAAGGCCGCCCGGGTTGTCTCTCAGATCCATGATCAAACCGTTGAGACCGTCGGATTCACTTTCCATCCGCGCCAGGTGATCCTTGATTTCTTCTGTGGTGCTCATCCTGAAATTGGTGACCCTCAGATAACCGTATTTGGGTTTGAGCAGAGCACTTCTGGCACTCTTAATGGGGATCATATCCCGCTTGAGTGAGAATTCAAGGGCTTCGGACGCTTCTGCCCGGATCACGGTGATTTTAACCGGTTTATGTCGCGGGCCGCGCATCAGCTTTACCGCTTCCCACAAGGCCATGCCTTTGGTGGATTTCCCGTCAATGCGGACAATGATATCCCCGGCCTGGATACCGGCCTTATAGGCGGGCGTACCTTCGATGGGCGACACCACTGTGAGAATGCCTTCTTTCATGGTGATGACAATGCCAATGCCGGAAAATTTACCCGTGGTGTCCTCCTGCAGTTCGCTGAACGCTTCGGGCGGCATAAAGCTCGAGTGCGGGTCAAGGTTGCCCACCATGCCTTTGATGGCATTTTCAAGCAGTGCCTGTGAATCCACATCATCCACATAATTTTTTTCCAGCTCCTCAAGGACTTCTATGAAGAGTTTAAGCGATTTATAGGCCTCATCATCGGCCCGGGCAGTACGGCCGGCGCCATCAATGGCTGTCAGCAGGCAGGCAGCAACCAGGAGAATCCCTCCCAGCCGGTACAGCGATTGTAATCCACGTTTCATAATCATGCTCCTTTATTCAGCCATTTCAAAGGGTTCACCGGTTTCCCGTAGTGCCTGACTTCAAAATGAAGACAGGTGCCCTTTATTGAACCTGTATCTCCTGCCGTAGCGATCACTTCCCCGGTTTCAACGGTTTCACCCTGGCGCTTGAATAGTTCTTCCAAATGGGCATACAGCGTATAATAGTGATCCCCGTGATTGATGATCAGTACATTGCCGTATCCCTTGAGCCACTCGGCAAAAATCACTTCTCCCTTGAAAACCGATTTCACGGGTTCTCCGCGTTCTACTTTTATATCAATTCCTGTCTGAAAAGTGAAGGACTTGTCATCCCCGCTCTTGGACGGACCGAACCGTGAAATTATCCTGCCCTGCGCCGGGGCTTTGAGCCGGCCTTTGTAACTGGAAAAACTCAGGCCCTGATCCGGAGAGGTGTCTCCTGCCTGCAGCCTTTTGATCCGGGTTTCAAGACGGATCTCAGCATCACGGAGTGCATCCACCGCCGCCAGGGAGAGCTTTTTCTTTTTCCGGATCTCTTTTAGAATCAGCTCTTTTTTCAATGTCTCGGACTTATTGATCCGGATCTGGTCTGTGAGTTCTGATTCAAGCCCGGTTTTAGCGGCTTTCTCTACTTTCAGGGACGCTTCCAGGCGCTTGAGGGTTTCAAAGTCTGTATTCTGTTTTTCAAGGATATCAAAATCCGTCTGGATGATGCGCTTCATCGCATTCTGCCGCAGAAAAAAGTCAAATACCGAAGACGGCATTCCTGCTGCATCAAGCCGGCCGATCATATTCATTTTGTAAAGGGCTTTAAGCCGCTGCCCGGTATAGTCGCGATTCTGGGCAATAATTGTTTTCAGTTCTTCTTTTTGTGTGCTGAGCCGGATGATCTTGTCCTCGAGCGTTTTAATCTCTGCTGAAAGCTGGCTGACCTTGATCCTGGCCCGGTTCAGGGCATAGTCGATTTCGTTGAGTCCCTCTATGATTTCAAGCTCTTTATCTGAATAATCCTTGACCCGCTCTTCCTGGGCTTTGATCTGCTCTTTGATCTGCTCTTTAATCTGCCGGGATTCTTTCTGGCTGGCCGCCTGGTCTTTCCGGGTTTCTTCTCCCGTGTCCGAGGGTGCTTTTTTCCGGGCCTTTTTCACGACTTTCAGGTCTGTTTTCGGCGAGGCCTTGACCGGTTTGAGGATGATATACTGGGCCTGTTCCGGACATATCCGCGCTGCCCCTCCCAGAGGACGGTCACCCAGCCGCCGACGCCGCCGGAAATATCAACCACGTCGAGCACCTGGCCCTTGGCCACCGCAGTAATGACTTCTGCATCCCTGGACGGCCCGGTACGGATGTTGAGTTTAAACGTGTTGATCTTTCCTTTGTAAAGGACGGTCTGGCCAAAAGCAGTTGCCCCCTGCACCAGCATCACGGCCAGAAAGACGGAACCAGCTATTTTAAAATTTGCTTTAATGACAGATAGCATCCGAACCAACCTAAAAAGGTGCTGCCGATAATAATGATCACAACGGTTTTGATGGACAGGAACTGGATATCAAAATACACATAGCTGGACAGGTTCTGGGCAATCCCTGATGCCACCATGAGGTAGGCGGCCAGGAGAATCGCCAGGCCCAGAAGCCCGCCCAGAAAGCCCTGAAGCAGGCCTTCCACATAGAACGGCGCCTTGATAAAGGTTTCAGTGGCGCCTACCAGCCGCATGATCTCAACTTCGAGCCGCCTCGAATAAAGTGCCAGACGCACGGTATTGGCTGTAATAAACAGTGCAATCAGAAAAAAGAGGCTGCAGATGGCATAGCCGGTCATTTTGAACAGGTTGAAGATATTTAAAAATTTGCCCAGCCATCCCTGACCGTATTCCACATCTTCCACATACTCGACAGCCTTTATTTTTTCTGCCAGTGCCTCGACCTGTTCAAACGATGTATACGACGATATCTTGATTTCCAGTGCATGGGGAAGCGGATTGGTCTTCAGATTTTTCAAAAAAGCAGTTCGCGACGCCATGTCGTTTTTAAGTTTTTCCAGGGCTTGATCCTTGGAAATGAAGGTGATCTGATCAATACTGCCAAGCCCGTTGAGGCGGGCCGTAACCTGATCAAGCCGTTCTACTGTGAAATCATCGTTCAGGTAGATCATGGCCCGGCCGCCCTGATTCCACGACTCAATCACGCGGCTGGCGTTTTCAAAAAAAAGAAGGAAAATAGAAACCACCAGAATGGTCAACGAAATCGTCATGATGGTGATCAGGTTTAAAAACCGGTTGGACCGGATATCAGACAGCGCCTTTTTAACATAATGGCTCATTTTAACCGCGTTCCTATCCTTTACAGCATGGTGGCCGTCCTGTGGATGACCCCGTCTTTGATTTCCACGTTCCGGCCCCGGACCGTACTCTCCAGAAGATGAAGATTATGGCTGGCCACCAGGACGGTTGCCCCGCGCTTATGATATTCCATCAAAAAATCAAGGATGGCCTGTGCAGATTTGGTATCCAGGCTGCCTGTGGGTTCATCCGCAAGGATGATGGACGGTTCTCCCACCACGGCCCGTGCCACTGCCACGCGCTGCTGCTCCCCCCCGGACAGTGTTGGGGGCAGCGCTTTGATTTTCTTATCCATGCCCACGGTCCGAAGCACCTGCATCACTTTTTTCTTTACAAAAGACGGCTTTTCACCGGCCGCTTCCAGTACCAGGGCCACGTTTTCATAGACCGTCCGGTTGGGGATCAGTTTGAAATCCTGGAACACCATGCCGAACCGTCTTCTCAAAAGCGGCAGCCGGTTTGACGAGATCCGGGCCAGGTTCATACCGTCAATGAGGATCTGGCCCTCAGAAACTTTTTCTGCCAGATACAGCACTTTGAGCAATGTGGATTTTCCTGCACCGGACGGACCTGAAATAAAGATGAATTCTCCCTGCTCAATATCCAGAGTTATATCCTTGAGCGCCAGCTTTCCATTGTACCGTTTGCTGACATTGAACAGCCGGATAATGGTGTTTTTATTGTTTGTAGGGTCCATCTGACCTATCGTTTCTATTGAATGAGCGTCCCGCATAATTGACTGCCCCTGAATTTACTGATATAAATGGCCTGTGTCAAGGAGTGCTGAAAAACAGTTTTTCTTACACCAAGCCTTCACTGTAACCGTAAAACGGCTTCTTCCAACCAGTGAAGGCTTTGTATTTGTAACGCCCCTGGCAGGATTGCCCCCCGGGCTGCGGTTCAAAAAATTAACAAACCTTTAATAATAAGGCTGATGTTGAATATGATCCTGTTTGATTCCCATTGTCACCTGGATGACACCTCTTTTAACAAAGACCTGGCCGACGTCATGGACCGGGCGGCCCGACATGACGTCAAAAAGGTGATGGTGGCCGGTATCAACACGGCAACCTCCCAAAAAGCCATACAGATTGCCGGGCAGTATCCCGGCGTGGTGACCTCTGTCGGCATTCATCCCCATGACTCGGCTGCCTGCACCCCTGAGCAGATCAGGACACTGACAGCACTTGCAAAAGCCAACGCCTGTGTCAAGGCCTGGGGAGAGACCGGCCTGGATTTCAACCGGATGTATGCGCCGGTAGAAGACCAGGAGAATTGCCTGATCCTGCAGCTTGAAGCAGCCGGCCGCCTTGACCTGCCCCTGATTTTTCATGAGCGTGATTCAGAAGGGCGCCTGCTGGAAATCATCAGGGCCCATGCACCGGTTCCCCATAAAGGTGTGATCCACTGCTTCTCCGGGACAGAGGATGAACTCTTCCAGTATCTTGATCTTGGTTACCATATCGGCATTACAGGCATCCTGACCATCCAGAAGCGGGGAAAAACCTTGAGGGAACTTGCTGTACTCATCCCCGAGGACCGGATTCTCATTGAAACAGATGCACCCTACCTGACCCCTGCGCCGCACAAAAACAAGGTCCGCCGCAATGAGCCCGCCTTTGTCAGGTCGGTTCTCCTGAGGTTGGCAGAACTCCGCCAGACAGACCCGGACAGGCTGTCTGACGCCATTTTTAAAAATACCTGCACGCTGTTTGGTGTGACTTCATCTGACGGGATCTGAAGAGAAGCTGGTCACAGGCCGAGACTGTATTTTAACTCCAGCCATCGCTGCTGAATCTCACGGTTTCTTTCGTCAATCTCAAGGTTCCGGATTCTCTCGTCCTGAAGCAGTCGCTGTTTAAGGGCCTGCCAGCGCTGTTCAAGTTCCTGGCGGCGCAGCGCTTCTTCCTTTGCCCGTTCTTCAGCCAGCGCCTTATACAGGGCCTCCTGCTCCCTGGCCTGCCTTTCAGCTTCCGCTTTCTGAGCTTCAAGGGCCTTTAGCAGTTCTTCGCTCTGTTTTTGTTTTTCAAGGGCGGCTTTCTGCTGGGCTTTCTCCCGGGCCTCGGCCTGCTCTTTCAGGCGTTCCTGTTCTGCACGGCTTTTGAGATCGGCAGCTGCCTTTTTCTGCTGCTGGGCCGAATCTGGCCGGTCGCGCCGGGCACGGTCCTGCCTGTCTTTTGAAGCCGGCCGCCGGGGCGGCGGTCGGAGGCTCTCTGTCCCGCTGGCGCGGTCCATTCGTTTTTCAGGCGGCGGGCCTTCTTCCATCTGCAGGCGCCGGCTTTCCTGCTCACCTTTTTTATACGCCTCAAGATCAAGCGGATGAATATTGTTCACATCGATATCAAAGGTGTGCGAAGTGACAAACCGGTCGCTTTGATCATCAGGCACTTTGACAATAAAGGCTTTGTCCCGGGCGATATACTGTCTGAGCCAGCGGCGGTAATGATAATCGTCCCCCTTGAGGACCAGCAGTTTTGGCCCTGCTGCGGAACTGACCTGGATGGCATGATAGATCACAGGCAGGTAGGAGAACGCTACCTGTTCTTCTTTGTAATGCTCTGCTTGAAATTCGACAATGAAATCCCTGGCAAAGAGCGGCACTGCTGTCAAAAGCAATACTGCTGCCAGGGCTGATTTTTTAAGCATCTCCTACTCCATGACCTGCCAGTGATTCAAGGGTTACACACTGCTTTATAAAGGTATCGGCAGCCGGAACACAAATCTTGACCAGGTCATGACCTTCAGGTCAGGATCTGGCCATCATCTTGCTCACCGCCTTTTCAAGGCCGTCCAGAGAGAGCGGGAACATGGGAAAGATATTGGCAATGGCCAGAATGGTATGCGTGTAACCCCACATTTTTTCCGACACCGGGTTGAGCCAGACCGCATGCTCAAAGGTCTGGGCCATGAAATTGAGCTGCTCTATGCTCGGACGCCCGCTTCGCTCAGTGATGTGGATGGACCCGTCATGGGCCATGAGTTCATACGGGGCCATGCTGGCATCCCCTACGATGATCAGGCGTGTATCAGGATCCATCCGGGCAAACTCGGTGAGCCGTTTGGGCTTTTTATACCGGGCCGGATCCTCCCAGAGATAATCATAGATCGTGTTGTGAAAAAAATAGGTTTTCACTTCCTTGAACTGGGCCCGGGCATAGTCAAACAGGGTCTGGACCACACTGATATAGGGGTCCATTGACCATCCGCCGTTGTCAATAGCCAGGATCACTTTCAGCCGGTCCTTGAGTGTCCGGTCAAACACCAGTTCGATCTCCCCGCCGTTTCTCAGTGTCGCCTTGATGGTGTCATCAATATTGATCTGGTCCCTGGGCCCGGCCGGGATCATGTTGCGAAGGCGCTTGAGCGCCTCTCCCACATTGGCCTGGGTCAGCGGTCCCTGGGTGGAATAGTCCTTGTACCGCCGTTCATTCGCCACTTTAACCGCTGACTTGTTTCTGGATTCCCCGCCCACGCGCATGCCTTCCGGGTGGTATCCGGAATGGCCCACCGGCGAGGTGCCGCCTGTCCCGATCCATTTATTGCCGCCGTCATGCCGGCCGTCCTGGTCTTTGAGCCGTTCCTTGAAATAATCAATCAGCTCTTCCGGCGTCATATTCTTGAGTTTTTCTTCACTCTCTCCGAGCGCCGCAGCCATCATCTTGGGATTTTTCAGCCATTCATCCAGCATGGCCTTTGCCATTTCATCAATTTCAAACCCGTCCGTTTCCGGCAGGGGGACGCCGTCAAAATGATGGGCAAACACCTGATCGTAAAGATCAAAATACCGCTCACTTTTCACAAGAATGGCGCGGGCGCAGGTGTAAAAATCATCCAGGGAGGTGATCAGCCCTGAGTACATGGCTTTCTGCAGGGTCAGGAACGCAGTGGGCGATACCGGCACCCCGTGTTCCTTGAGCGTATAAAAAAAGGTGACAAACATATTTTTACCTAATGGTCAGCATTTATATGGGCCCGATATCGTGAGCATAAACGCCACTTCGGGTCGAGGGTTTCATTTTTCATCACACAAAGACATTAACCCAAAAAATTTTTTAAAACAGTTTCCATCAAACGTTCTGTCTTTATTCAAGTACAAGGCAACCCAAACGGCTTAGGACTGTCTCAAAAAACTTTGGGCCAGAGTCCATTGTTAAAACAGTTTCCATCAAACGTTCTGTTTTGTTCAAGTACAAGGCAACCCAAACGGCTTAGGACTGTCTCAAAAAACTTTGGGCCA
>CAZLNA010000001.1:19225-24813 GCA_964560485.1 uncultured Desulfobacula sp.
GAGTCCATTGTTAAAACGGTTTCCATCAAACGATCTGTTTTGTTCAAGTACAGGCAACCCAAACGGCTTAGGACTGTCTCAAAAAGAATTTTTGGCCAGAGTTCAAGGATGATGAAAAATTCAACCGGAGGCATATACCTAATATGTCGAGGATTTCATTTTTCATCAGACAACAAAATCAGCCATAGAGTTCATTATTAAAACAGTTTCCATCAAACGCTCCGTTTTTTGTTCAAGTACAAGGCGAAAGCAAATTTTTACCGGAGGCATATTGCTTATATGTTGAGGATTAAAATTTGCTTTCAACGCCGTAATTGGACAAAACAGAGCGTTTGTCTAATATCTTTTGCCGGAATACTTAGCCCTCTCATAATCCGGACTCTTCTTAAACAGCACGCCCAGAAACGGCAGTTTCCCCTTGACCAGGTCTTTGGATCGGAAATCCGGATCTGAATCCAGAGCCCTGATCCAGTTGATCAGTTCACGGGTGGCTGGTTTTTTTTCAATATTGTCGATGTCCCTCATCCGGTAGAATGCATCAATGCTGTGCTGAGCAAGCTTGGTGTCAATGCCGGGAAAATGGACATCAATGATTTTTCTCATCATTTTAGGGTCGGGAAATGCAATGTGGTGAAAATTGCATCGTCCGAGAAAAGGATCAGACAAGTCTTTTTTGGCATTGGAGGTGATGATGATCACCGGCCGGTGCCGGGCTGAAACGGTCTGATCGGTTTCGATGATATCAAACTGCATCTGGTCAAGGACATCGAGCATGTCATCCTGGAAATCCGTATCTGCCTTATCGATCTCATCTATCAGCAGGACGGTTCGTTCGTCTGCACAGAAGGCCTGACCGATTTTTCCCATTTTAATATATTCATCTATATTGCTGACATCCCTTTTGGAATCTCCGAACCGTGAGTCATTGAGCCGGGTAAGGGTATCATACTGGTAAAGCGCTTCCACCAGTTTCATACTTGATTTCACATTTAAGATCGTCAGGGGCATGGACAGGCTTTCGGCAATGGCATGGGCCAGCATGGTCTTGCCGGTACCCGGTTCTCCTTTGAGCAGCAGCGGCATCTCGAGTTTCATGGATATATTGACAATGGATGCAAGCTCTGGATCGAGGACATATTTGCTGGCCCCGGAAAACTCGCTGGGGGAATTCTGGTTCATCATGAATCTCCGTTCTATTTCTATCGAATTACAAAAATGTATTTAGACCATTGGCACTGCCGTTTTTTTAACCTTCTGCTAAACGATTGACACTGCCAAAGCTTAATGGTACTCTTTTTTTTTATCGTATACAATAGACTCAAAGAAAATAGGAGCGACCCATGTTCGGATTCGGACCTTTAGAACTGACACTCATCCTTGTCATTGTCCTGATTATTTTCGGTGCGGGCAAACTGCCGGAGATCGGGGCCGGCCTTGGAAAAGGCATTAAGAATTTCAAGACAGCCACAAAAGATTCCAAGATCGACACCAAAGAAGAGGAACCAGAAAAACTCGAAAACAAGGACTGATTAACTTCCCCACCGTTTTCCGGGCGGCCGGCCCCCGGCCGCCGATCCGGGTCTGTTCAAAGCAGAACCTCTCCCGAGGCACACACCAACCTCTTTTTCTCTTTTTTTGTCATTTGAAATAAAAATACAAAAATGGAATAAAAAATATCTTTAATACAACATTTTTGTAATATATTTTTAATCATCCGGGTTTTTTGTATTGCGCAAGCCGGGTGAATCCGATAAGCTGTTGATCTATCGCGGACTGGCACGGCCATTGCTTATACACTTAACCGCAATCATTTGAACAGGCAGGTCCGTCAAATCATCTGCATTGCACACAGTGGAAAAAAATAAATGAAAACGACCCATGCAGACATATTGATCAAACAGCGGCAGAGCCTGATCCAGACGTTTCTGGACGGTGCAGAACCCAGATTCCTGGAAAAGTTTACTGCCATTGTGGACGAATACTTTTATACGGTCTACGGAAAAAGTATCTCTGCCAGAAAGATCACTATTTCAGGCACGCCGTTTGCCATGGTGGCGTTAGGCGGTTACGGCCGCAAAGAACAATGCATTCATTCGGACATTGACCTGCTCATCCTCTTTGAAACCACGATCCCGCCCGAGGTGGAAGCCTTTGTTCAGGAACTGCTCTATCCATTGTGGGACAATGGCTTTGAAGTCGGTTACGCTGTCCGGAGCATTGATGAATGCATTGAAATGGGCTTTGACCGGTTTGATATCCTGACCACAATCCTTGATGCACGCTTTATCTGCGGGGCGTCTCTGATCTACACCACGTTCATGGAAAGATTCCGGTCCGAACTCATGGGGCGTCATTTGAAAAGCACCATGAACTATCTGTATGAGCACGGTGAAAAACGGCATTTTGATTTCGGCGACTCCACCTACCTGATCGCACCGGATCTCAAATCCGGATTCGGCGGGCTCAGGGATTACCACACCCTGCTCTGGTACGCCAAAATCAAATCAAACATCAAGACCCGGCGGGATCTGGAATACTACGGATTCCTCTCCCATTTTGAATATATTTCTCTTGAAGAAGTGCTGGCAGATATCTGGAAAATCAGAAATTTCCTTCACCATGTCACCAAACGCAAATGCGACACCCTCCATTTTGAATACCAGACAGAACTGGCCCGGCTCATGGGGTATCAGGGCAAAAAACGGCAGCCTGACGTGGAGCGTTTCCTGGGCGACCTGCACAACCGCATGGACTTTTTAAAACAGATCAACCAGATCACCTTTGAAGACATCATGGGCAGCATCCGGGTCAAAAAAGGGAGCGCAGAACCCCGGCCCACCAAAACAGAAGGCCTGGTCATTAAAAAAAGAAGGCTGCACTTCACCAACACCCTGGCCATTGTCCAGAACCCGTCCCTGCTTTTAAAAATCTTCCAGGAGAGCGGACAGAAAAAAATCCCGCTTTCCATTGAAGCACGGCGCGTGGTCTCTGAATTCCTCCACCTGGTGGATAATGAACTCCAGACAGATCCGGCCTGCATCAAGATCTTTAAAAAGATCATGACCCTCTCCTACTGGGAATTCAATGTGCTCAACGTCATGCTGGCCACAGGCATCCTGGAAAAGTTCATCCCGGAATTTTCAAAGGTCATCAACAAGATCCAGTATAATCACTACCACCTTTTCCCGGTGGACAAGCACTCCATCCGCTGCGTACAGGTGGTCAACAGCTTCAAGGAAAAAGGGGATAACTTAGGCAACCGGCTTTATTATTCGGTGTTCAGGGAGGTCAGGAACAAAAATGTCCTCTATTTTGCCGCCCTGCTCCATGACATCGGCAAGTCTGACCCGGCCAAAGAGCACTCAAAAACCGGGGCCCGCATTGCCCGGACCATTCTTGAGCGGTTTGCCTTTAACGCGTCTGAAATCGAAGATGCCGTCTTCCTGATCGAACATCACCTGACGCTTGTCAAAACAGCGACCCGGCGCGATGTCTTTTCAGAGGAAACCGCTGTCTACATGGCCAATACCGTGGGCAAGATCCGGCTGCTGCGCATGCTCTTCCTGCTCACTGTGGCCGATTCCAAGGCCACCGGACCAAAAGCCTGGAACGACTGGACCGAGAGCCTGATAAAAGATCTCTTTTTAAAGACCATCTCCATTTTGAAAAAAGGGGATCTGGCATCCCGGAAAACCCAGAAAACCATTGAACGCAAAAAAACAGACGTGCTCAAGCTGCTCAAGGAAAGCTGGCGCGAGACCGAAACCAGCGAACTGCTGGAAACCATGCCCCGGCGTTATCTCTTTGACGTACCGCCGCGGCAGATCATGGACCATATCAACCTGTACCGCAACCTTGGAGACAAGGCCTTCCTCTGGCAGATATCAGAGGATGAAGAGACCCCGGGCATCCGGACCGTTTCCATCTGCGGCCGGGACCTGCCCGGATTTTATTCTAAAATTGCAGGGGTTTTCTTTGTCAACGGTCTCGACATCATGGCGTCCCAGGCCTATATGCTCGGTGAAAACCATGCGCTGGACATATTCAAGGTTCATCCGCCAAGGGACCGGATATTTGAAAAAGAAAAATGGCAGCGGGCGGAACAGGACCTGATCCGGGCAATTGAAGACGATAATTTTCTCGACAATTCCCTGGGCAGGATACCGAAAGATCTTGAAATTTCCTCCGGCAAAAAGCCCGAACCCAGTTCGGTAAGAATCGACAATGAAACCTCAAGCTTTTTCACCATTGTCGAAGTCATCACCTATGACTTTCCCGGCCTGCTCTTTTCCATCACCAATGCGCTCTACCGGAGCAACCTGAATGTGAATGTGGCCATGGTCGCCACCAAGGTCGACCAGGTGGTGGATGTCTTTTATGTACGAAGCCTTGAAGACGACGGAAAAATAGAAAATGAAATTAGACTTGAACAGATCCAGAATGCCATCTTGAAAAGTCTTCCACAAATACACGCAAAGGAGGTTAGTAATGAAAAAAATTGAGGCGATTGTCAAACCATTTAAGCTTGATGATGTAAAGGAAGCCTTAAGCGAAATCGGGATCTACGGCATGACCGTGACAGAGGTCAATGGCTACGGCCGCCAGAAGGGCCACAAAGAAATATACAGAGGCGCTGAATATGTTGTGGATTTTGTCCCGAAAATCAAAGTTGAAATCGTTGTCAGCGATGAACGGGCCGACGAAACCGTTGAGACCGTCCGGAATGCAGCCAACAGCGGCAAAATCGGTGACGGTAAAATCTTTGTTCTGCCGGTTGAAAAAGTGGTCCGGGTCAGAACCGGTGAAACCGACGAACAGGCACTTTAACAAGGCGATTAACCAGATATAAGTAAACCAACACTAAGAAAGGAAGTAACATGACACCCAAAGACGTAATTGCAATGGCTAAAGAGAACAACGTCCGCGTTGTTGACATCCGGTACATGGATTTTATCGGCACCTGGCAGCATTTTACCGTGCCTGTATCAGAACTGTCTGAGTCCGTCTTTGAAGACGGCCTGGGCTTTGACGGATCTTCCATGCGCGCATGGCAGAACATCGACAACTCCGACATGATCGTTATCCCGGAAGCCGGCACTGCCAAAATGGACCCGTTTTTTACCGAACCCACCCTGGTCATTCTCGGCAACATCCATGACCCGGTTACCCAGGAAGCCTATTCCCGCGACCCGCGCGGTATTGCCAAAAAAGCAGAACAATACCTGAAATCCACCGGCATCGGCGACACCATCTTTGTCGGTCCGGAACCGGAATTTTTCATCTTCAACAACATCCGCTACCAGTCAGAACCGCATGCATCCTTTTTTGAAATTGATTCTCCGGAAGCGCACTGGAACTCCAGCTCTGACATGGGCCAGAACCTGGGTTACAAGATCCGTCCCAAACACGGTTATTTCCCGCTGCCGCCCGCAGACAACTACCAGGACATGAGAACTGAAATGATGCTGACCATGGAAGATCTCGGCATTGTCATGGAATGCCAGCATCACGAAGTGGCCTCTGCCGGCCAGGCAGAAATCGACCTGCGCTTTGACACCCTGCTGAGCATGGGCGACAGCCTGGCATGG
>CAZLNA010000002.1:0-11827 GCA_964560485.1 uncultured Desulfobacula sp.
ATCCATGACAGGCTGTCCGGTGTTTTAACGCCCCAGACAGCCAGTTCAAGGGCGAGCGGGCTTAAATCTGAACTGGAAATTTCCGGCGGGGTAAAGGGGATTAATAACTGATGTTCGTAAGACGACCATAGCCGGTAACAGATCCCTGGCCCGGTCCTGCCGGCCCGGCCCCTGCGCTGATCTGCCGAGGCCCTGGATACCTTGACGGTTTCCAGCCGGTTCATGCCGGTCCGGGGCGAAAATCCAGGCAGCCGCATCAGGCCGGAATCAATCACCACACCAATACCGTTTATGGTAATACTGGTTTCAGCAACCGCTGTAGAGAGAACAATTTTTCGCTGCCCATCCGGACAGGGCAGAAAAACCTGCGACTGCCTTTTATCCGGAAGGTCACCGTACAGCTCAATCACCTGAAGACCGGTTTCTTTCCATGCATCCAGAAGGCTGCCCACCCTTCTGATTTCACCAATCCCGGGCAGAAAGACCAGAATATCTTGTTCCGTCTCCTTGAGCGCTCTTTTGACAGCCTGGAAGCAGGCCTGTTCAATCGGGACCGGCTGATTCATCCGGTCGGCATACCTGTGATAAACCGTTTTCACCTCATGCTGCCGGCCTTTGGACGTAATTACCGGTGCCGCATCAAGAAGGCTGGAAACCGCCTCAAGATCCATGGTGGCGGACATGATCAGAATTTTTAACGTCTCGCAGAACGCACCGGCTGCATCAAGGCAGAGGGCAAGCCCGAGATCATTGTATAGATTTCGTTCGTGGAATTCATCAAATATTACCAGTCCAATCTTTTCCAGGGCAGGATCGTTCTGGATCATCCGGATAAAAACACCAGGGGTCATCACCTCAATACGGGTTGCAGGGCCTGTCTTTGTATCCATCCGGAGGCGGTATCCCACGGTCTGTCCGATTTTTTCCCCCAGCAGGGCAGCCATATGTCCGGCACAGGAGCGGACTGCGATTCGCCGCGGTGCCAGAAGGAGCATTTTTTTATCCGTCATAAGATCATGATCAAGCAGGGCAAGCGGGACACGCGTGGTCTTGCCTGCACCTGGCGGTGCATTCAAGACAGCATACCGGTTCTTGCAGAGCACCCGGTAAAGCTCCGGGATCACTTCGGCCACCGGCAGCAAAGAATCTATTGCGTCTGAGCGATCTGCCAAAGCGCCTTGATCCTTGGGTTGAGCAGGCTTTTTTTCCGGGTACTCAGGCCGATGATATACGGCGGCAGCTCCGGTGCATCGCTCAATATCCTGACCCGGCTGATAAACGGAGAATTTTCAAGCACCAGCCGTGGTACCAGCCCGATGCCGAACCCTAAACTGACCATGACAATGATGGCTTCGTTTCCTGCGACCTGGGAATAGATATTCGGGATAAAATTTTCCGCAGCAAACCACTGGTCGATCCGTTCCCGGCTCAACCCCCGGTCCGGTATGATCAGCGGGCTTTTATTCCATTCAACACCCTGCTTTGTCCGGATCACCACATCTGGAAACTCCTCAGGTGCGATAAAGACCAGGGGGGTCGTCTGTATCGGTTGAAACACCATTTCCTTGGGCAGATGATCCGGCTTTGCCGTAATGACCATGTCGGCATCCTGGTTTGAGAGTTTGAGGATGGCTTTGCCCGGGTCTCCGGTTTCCAGATGGATGCCGACATTGGGATGCGCTTTCCGGTATCGGGCCATCAGGCCCGGCAGGATATCGTAAGCTGCAGTCACTGAACAATACAAGGAAAGCTCGCCGTGAAGCGTGGCTTCAGCAGAGAGTTCATCGTGAAGATTTTCCCAGCGGGCCAGGACATCGTCTGCATATTTTTTAAAGGACATTCCAGCCGGCGTCAGTTCGACAGAGCGGTTGTCCCTGAAAAAAAGGGTTTCGCCCAGCTCTGCTTCCAGGCGCTGAATCACCCGTGTCAGTGCTGAAGGGGTAATATAACAGGCCTGGGCTGTTCTGGCAAAATGGAGGGTTCCGGCCAGGTGGCGGAAGAGTTTCAGATATCGGATTTCCATGTTTTCCTTTCCTGCGCTTTTTGAAAAACGCATTGAACAACGTTACATACGGATACCATTATGTTTCAATATTTGCAACATCATCCTTTGAGGCAGCACCGTCTCCTGTAACTGACCTTTTACTGGCGGATATAACCGGGAAATAAAATACAAAGGCTGATAATTTTAAATAATGAAATATATAATTGCGAATGATTCATTTGACGCAATGACAAATATGTTCCATAAATACTATGACTTAGTATATGCACCAACCCAAATAAACGAGGAGAAAGAAATGGGCCAGAATTATTTTAACACCCTCCCACTGCGTCGGCAGATCGAAGAACTCGGTCAGTGCCGCTTCATGGACGCTTCAGAATTCAATGGCGTCGAGGCGCTGAAAGGCAAAAAACTCGTCATCATCGGGTGCGGGGCCCAGGGTCTGAATCAGGGACTGTGCCTTCGGGACAGCGGACTTGATGTTTCCTACACCCTCAGGGATGCCGCAATCGAAGAAAAACGGCAGTCCTGGAAAAATGCCACTGAAAACGGATTTTACGTTGGCAACTACGAAGATCTGGTTCCCCAGGCAGACCTGCTGATCAATCTGACGCCGGACAAACAGCACACCAACGTTATCGAAAGTGTTATGCCGCTCATGAAAGAGGGGGCGTGCCTCTCCTACTCCCATGGTTTCAACATTGTTGAAGAAGGTATGGAAATCCGCAAAGACCTGACCGTTATCATGATGGCGCCCAAAGCGCCCGGCACAGAGGTCAGGGAAGAATACAAACGCGGCTTTGGTGTTCCCACCCTTATTGCCGTGCACGGTGAAAACGATCCCAAAGGAGAAGGCATGGAGATTGTAAAAGCCTATGCAGCCGGTACAGGTGCAGACAAAGCCGGAGTTCTCCAGTCGTCTTATGTGGCAGAAGTTAAATCAGATCTCATGGGAGAGCAGACCATTCTCTGCGGCATGCTCCAGACCGGCTCCCTGCTCTGCTATGACAAAATGGTTGAAAACGGAATCGACGCCGGTTATGCCTCCAAGCTGGTTCAGTACGGCTGGGAAACAATTACCGAAGCGCTCAAGCATGGCGGAGTGACCAATATGATGGACCGTCTGAGCAATCCGGCCAAGATCAAAGCCTATGAACTGGCTGAAGAGCTCCGCGAAATTTTAACCCCGCTCTACTGTGAGCACCAGGACAATATCATGTCTGGTGAATTTTCATCCACCATGATGGAAGACTGGAAAAACGACGACATCAAACTGCTGACATGGCGGGAAGAAACGTCCAAAACCGCTTTTGAAAAATCTGTCAACACAGATCAGCAGATTCCGGAACAGGAATATTTTGACAACGGCATTCTCATGGTGGCCATGTGTAAAGCCGGTGTTGAACTGGCATATGATGTCATGGTCAGCAGCGGTATAAAAGAAGAATCAGCCTATTATGAATCTTTGCACGAGCTGCCGCTCATCGCCAACCTGATCGCCCGCAAAAAGCTCTATGAAATGAATGTTGTGATCTCTGACACAGCTGAATACGGCTGCTACCTCTTCAACAACCAGGCGGTTCCCCTGCTTGCTGATTTTATGCGCAACATTGATATTGACGTGATTGGCAAAGGGCTTGATCTTCCGGGCAGCGGTGTTGACAACATCGAGCTGATCAAAGTGAATGATGCGATCCGGAATACCGGCGTTGAAAAAATCGGGAAAGTGCTGCGGTCACATATGAGCGCCATGAAACCGATTTACTAGTGTTTAAGTGTTCCCTTGCCAAGGAACTCTCCCGCATTGTCCGGGCCGGATGGGTCATACCGGCCCGGGCAATGTTGATTTAACTCATCCCCTTACTCTGATGTGATCTGATCAAGTACCTGCCTGGCATCAATCATGGCCGTGTATATCAGATTGGAATGTTTTTTTTCCTTGATCACCCCGTCAGGCCCGATCTCCATATAGGACGGGCTGATGGCCCCGCCAATGGCAAACACCCCTTTTGCGCTGGTTTCCAGATGATCTGTAAGCATCAGAAGGCGCTCGCCTTCCTTGGCGATTTTGCAGATGGCACCGGTGCAGGTGATCTGCTGCAGACTCAGTGCATCAAAAATTGCAGACGGGCCGTGCGTACCGATGCAGGCAATCACATTCCGCATGGGAAAGCTCATCCCCTGATACAGATACATATCCTGTCCAAGACCGGAAGCAGAGGTCTGGTGAATATAGAGCCGGTCCACGCCGTCAGACCCCACTTCCCCGATCTTGGGAACCGCTTTCTGCAGAATTTTGATATGACCGCCTAAAAGAATTTCTTCACCCAGATCCCTGGCTGTGTCCTTATTGATCTCAAAGGTTTCCTTGATATGTGCCCAGTAAACGCTGGTGGCATCATCTTTAGCTTCCCGCTTGGTTCTGGATAAGGAAGCGACAACATCAGCGGCTGCATTTCCGCCGCCGATCACCAGGACATTGATACCGATATAATCTTCACCGTTTTCAAGGTTCCGGGCCACGGTTTTTGCTTCCCCGTATATGCCCAGTTCATTGGGGATATTGCTGCCGAATGCCAGGACAATATGCTTTGTCATATAGGAATGATTCTGAGTTCTGACCACGTAATCCGGGAAACTGCCCTCTATAGCAACAAACTCTTCATTGTAGCGGATGTTGAGTTCTTTTTCAGACACAACCGTCTCCGCCTGTTCGATATATGCCTCTACAGGGACCTTTTCTGGCGGCGGTTCGACATCTTTGAGAGGAAAAGGATCTTTATAACTTTTGGGAATGGTGGGATAGACTTTTTTCCCCTTGGGATAGGTGTCAATGATACCCTGCATGACATGCCGGCCTTTTTCCAGGATCAGATAGGATTTAGATCTTTGTCTGGCCAAAAGACCTGCTGTCAGACCGCCGGGGCCGGAACCAATGATAATTAAATCAAGTTTCTCTGACATCTGGCACCATCCTTTCAGAACTGGTGTTATCACCCTGTGAATCCATCAGATGATTTCACCATACCCAATTTGTACCACCTTGTCCAATTTTAATGGAAAAGGTGCGGACAAGCCGGGTTCAGGATGATTTCAGCGTATATGTACCGCCCTGACGGGTCAGTTCTGAAAGAACGGCTTCGATCAGGTCATCCACCCGGCTTTCAATCTCGGGCGTCAGGTGTTCGTCCAGGGTATCGAGATCTTTGGGTTCAATACCGACAATGGTTGTCTCAGGCACATGGTCAAGTGCTTTGCAGAGTGTGAGTGCTTCGATCAGGTCGACCTGGTGAAGGGAGTTTTTGGCCAGGATCCGGTTGGGAATCTCATCATGTTCGAGCCTGTGAAGATCGCCTGGCTTTCCATGGTTCAGAACCGTATCCACAACAATCAGCCGCCCGGCATTGGAGATAATACCCAGCAGATTGATGCCGAGCACGCCGCCGTCCACGATAATCACATCATCTGGAAAATCATATTCCTGTTCCAGGCGTTCAACAACCCGGATGCCCACGCCGTCATCCCGGTACAGGATGTTTCCGACTCCCAGTATGGTAATATTGTCCGTCATTTCTTGCCCCTGCTGAAATAAAAAAGGTTCCGGCGATCATATCACCGGAACCTTTTTAAAATCAATCGTTATTAAACGACTTTTACCTGATAGGTTTCATTGGTGTGCGGATCTATGACATGGACTGCGCAGGCAATACAGGGGTCATAGGAGTGCACGGTTCTCAGAATTTCCAGCGGCTGTTTGGGATCAGCAATCGGTGTACCGATCAGTGAATTCTCAACCGGGCCTTTCTGATTTTTGCCGTCACTGGGACCTAAGTTCCAGGTAGAGGGCACAACATACTGGTAATTTTTAATTTTACCGCCGTCAATATCAATCCAGTGGCCCAGCGCACCCCTGGGAACATCATTCAGGCCGAAGCCCTTGCCTTTGTCCGGCATCTTCCAGGATTGGTATGTTTTCTTGTCACCATTTGCCACATTGGTCTGAAGTTCTTTGACCCAGTCTTCCATGGCATTACCGACAACAACGGTTTCAATCCCTCTGGCTGCTGTCCGGCCAAGAGTTGAGAAAAGAGCTTCTTTACCCACGCCCAGGGTCGTGAGAACATGATCAACCAGTTTCTGGACATCTCTCTGGCCGCTGAAATAAGCCACCAGGTTTCTGGCCAGCGGACCAACTTCTGCAGATTTTCCGGCATAGCGAGGCGCTTTCATCCAGCTGTATTTATCCGCAGTGTCATATTTGGGATCCCCTTTGTACGGTTTGGTTTCTCCCTTGAACGGATGTTTGGCGCTTCCGGGTTCATACCAGGCCCGGGTGACGTCTTCTGTAATCATGTTGGTATCCACGGCCGACAGTTTCATGTCACTGAGCATACCAGACGGATAGAGCAGATCATCATCCACATTTTTGCGCGGGAAATCACCGTAACACAGGTAATCGGTATTGTTGCCGCCGATGGCACCCCATTCCTTGTAGAAACTGGCCACTGCCAGCAGATCCGGGATATAGACCTCGTCAACAAACTTCTTGGTTTCCTGCCAGATACCGATAAATTCCTTGATTCTTTCAGGTGTCAGATCACCAACAGATGTCACACCGCCGACAACCAGTGACTGCGGATGCGGGTTCTTGCCGCCGAAAATGGCATGCATGCGGGCAGCTTTGGCCTGCAGGGCAATCGCTTCCAGGTAATGAGACGCTGCCATCAGGTTGGCTTCTGCAGGCAGGTTATAGGCTGGATGGCCCCAGTATGCATTGTTGAACGGTCCAAGCTGACCGCTGTTGACAAATGCTTTGAGTTTATCCTGTACCGTCTTGAAATAAGAGGATTTCTGCGGTCTGCCGCTGACGTTTTCAGACAGTTTGGCAGTTTTGGCAGGATCGGCAGAAAGTGCAGACACAATATCCACCCAGTCCAGAGCATGAAGATGATAAAAATGAACAATATGGTCATGCTGATACTGGGCACCATGGAGCAGGTTCCGGATGATTCTGGCATTGTTCGGGATACGGATATTGCAAGCATCTTCAACCGCTCTGACTGATGAGAGCGCATGGATATAGGTACAAACACCGCAGGAACGCTGAACAAAATGGTGGGCATCTCTGGGATCTCTTCCCTGGAGCATCATTTCGATGCCCCGGAACATTGTTCCTGAGCTCCAGGCATCCTTGACTTTGCCGTTCTCGATTTCTACTTCTATTTTTAAGTGACCCTCTATTCTGGTAATCGGGTCGACAATGATTCTTTTACCCATAATATTTTCCTTTCATCCTTTCTTTGGATTTTTTGGCCATGCAAAATGCTTTAACGGCGTCTTCAGCTTTCATAGAATGGTGTCATTTCATCCCAGAAATCAGGCTCACTGCATCCGATGCAGGGATGACCCGCCTGGATGGGAAAGCTTGTACCGTCGTTAAATTTGGCCGTTGGGCAATTGTTATAGGTATCAGGTCCTTTGCAGCCCACTTCATAGAGACACCAGCCCATTTCCGCCTCTTTGGAATCGAAGTCTGTGACAAACTCTTCGTTTTCAAAATGTTCAAGGCGCGGGCAGTTATCATGAACTGAAATGCCGTAAGCAAAATTCGGGCGGCCCAGATCATCAAGTTCTATCGCTTCATTGTTCAGGTATTTGACGATGGTACCCAGCAGGTTGAGCGGGTTCATGGGGCAGCCTGGCAGGTTGATTGCTTTCACGCCCAGGGCATCGTTAACGCCTTTGTAGCCGCCGGGATTGGGTTTGGCTGATGCAACACCGCCGTAAGCGGCGCAGGTTCCGATGGCAATCGTGACCGCTGCTTTGGGAACGACTTTTTTTGCAATATCAAGGAATGTATGGTCTGCCACTTTACCGTATGCGCCGTTATATGCTGTGGCAATGGCACCTTCAACGACACAGACAAATTTGCCTTTGTATTTTTCAATGGCGTCGTTAAGGCTTTTTTCTGCCTGGTGACCGGCAGCGGCCATGATGGTTTCATGGTACTCCACTGAGATGGTTTCCAGAATCAGGGCGCCTACATCCGGTGTTCTCAAGAATGCTTCAGAACAACCGGTGCATTCACCTAAATGAAGCCAGACAACCGGCGGCCGTGGCCCTGTAGCCGCTTTTTCAACTGACTCGGCAACTTTTCCCACGCAGGAATAATTCAATCCCATAGCTGCAGTCAATGCTGTACAGTACTTGAGAAAATCCCTTCGTGAGACCCCTTTTGCTTCGAGTTTGTCATAAAACTCTTTCCTACGATCTGTTTTCATTGCACCTCCTGATCTTCCTTAAAATTATCATGCCTTCGATCGCATGTGTTGTTATTTTAAGCGCTTCGTATTGCATCAGGTAACATCGCTGCGTCGGATCTGCGATTTTCTCAACCCGGTTACCCCTCCGGGCAGTGAAAACCAGTAAAAAAAACAACCAAATAGCTTTCAAGCTTTGCACAAAAAGCACAGTTTGCACAATTTCTGGCCATAAATAATCGATATCCTAAAACGTATAAACACACTTCAGCCACTTGCTGCCGTAGAGATCTTATCGTTTCAGCCAGACTATAGAAAAACCCGACATTCGCTAATATATTTTTATCACTATACCATGTTATGGTATCAATTCAATCATGTTTTTATATTTTTAGCAAATCAGATCATTACTTTTTTTGTTTTTCTCCTTTACTGTAAAAATTAATTGGTCCATCCCGCTATCGTTTAATTCTTTAAAACCATTGTCCTTCCTCACACCGGTTGCATGGTCCGACCATTGAAAGGCGGTTCTTTTTTAAAGCGAACACTTTGAAATTAAAAGAATCTTTTATGCATTTTTTCCTTGCATTGTTCCGCTTCATACGGTAACTCTTAATAAATAGTACAAACGTTTTTATTAGTAAACATTGTTCATAAAAAATAATTTTGCTGTTACGCAGCATGTCTTTCAAGGCATGAATGGGTTCATAAAAACGAAAACTTTTAAGATCAGGGGACGGGCAACCATGAATTACGAACATCTTGGCGAAATGATCACGGACAAAATTGCCACTTACAGCGACCGGACAGCACTTCGGTATAGGGACAATAACCATTGGGAACCGTTGACCTATTCTGAGTTTGGTGAAAAGATCAAAGAGCTTGCAACCGCCATGCTGGCTGCTGGTGTGGCGCAAGGAGAAAACGTCGGTATCTATTCAGCCAACCGGTACGAGTGGGCGGTGGCTGATTTTGCCTGCATTCTGGCAGGTGCTGTGTCTGTCCCCATTTATGCCACCAACACACGGGAACAGGCTGAATTCATCATCAAAGACGCCGGTATCAAACTGATGTTTATCGGCGACCGGTTCCAGTATGACAACATTTCAGCCATCTGCTCAGACGGGCTGCCCCTGACCATTGTCTCCTTTGATCCGTCCATTGAACCGGGCAGCGGCCACTATCTTTTTCAGGATTTTCTCAACCTGCCTGCCCTGCCTGAGACAGCCCGGATTCTTGAAGAGCGCAGCAGTGCAATCAAAAAAGATAACACCACTACCATTATATATACCTCGGGTACCACCGGGAACCCCAAGGGAGTCATGCTCTCCCACGGTAACCTCTTCCATCAGATGGAATGTGTGGATGCCAATTTCACGGTCACCGGAGACGATCTATCCCTGTGCTTCCTTCCCTTGAGCCATGTTTATGAACGGATGTGGTCCTATTATGTCTATTATGCCGGTGCGATTCATACCTATCTGGAAGATCCCAAGCAGGTGATTGAAACCCTTCAGGAAGTCAAACCCACGGCCATGGTCTCTGTCCCCCGTCTCTATGAAAAAATCTATGCCGCTGTCATGAACAAGCAGGAAAATGCTTCCGGCCTGAAAAAAGCCCTTTTTACAAAGGCCATTGAAACCGGAGATATCTATTACAACAAACTCAAGCACAATGAACCGGTCTCCCTGATCCTGAAACTCAAGCATGCGTTTTTTGACAAAATGGTCCTCTCCAAAATCCGGGGCGTCGTCGGTGGCGATAAGAACTTTTTCTCAGCCGGGGGGGCACCGCTGGAACAGTCGATTGAAGAATTTTTCTTCAGCTGCGGCCTCCTGGTCTGCCAGGGATACGGCCTGACCGAAACCTCTCCCATGATTTCCTATAATACACCCCAGGCATTCCGCTTCGGCACCGTGGGAAAGCCCGTGCCCGGTTGTGAGGTCCGGATTGCAGAGACCGGGGAGATTCAGGTCAAAGGCCCGCAGGTGATGAAAGGATACTACAACAACCCGGAAAAAACCGCAGAAGACATTGTTGACGGATGGTTTAAAACCGGGGATATCGGAGAATTCGATGAGGATGGTTTTTTAAAGATAACCGACCGGATCAAAGACCTGATCATCACATCAGGCGGTAAAAATATTGCGCCCCAGAAAATCGAATCCTATGTGGGCAAGGATTTTTACATTGAACAGGTTGTCACCATCGGCGAAAAACGAAATTTTATTTCCGCACTCATTGTCCCGGCATTTGAGGCTCTCGAAGCCTGGGCAGAAGAAAACAGCATCTCATACAAAGACATGGATGAACTGGTCGCTCACCCCAAAGTGGTTGATTTCTACAAAGAGCGAATTGACATGCACTCAGACAACCTTGCCCAGTACGAAACCATTAAAAAATTTGTCATATTAAAAGAGCCGTTTTCCATTGAAGGCGGAGAGATTACGCCGACCCTGAAGCTGAAACGAAAAGCCATCAATGACAAATACAAACACCTGGTGGAATCGATGTATTAACAGCTGGACAACCCATTTCGCAAACACGCAAAAAGAGTCCGGCCATCTGGCCCGGACTCTTTTTGCGTTTAAGGCGACGGTCTACTGCCACAGGCCGTCAGTGTTCTGTATTATTTATTTTACCAAGCACTTTCTTTACCCAGTCTGACGGGTGGATATCTCCGGGTTCACTCTGCTCAAGCAGTTCTTTAAAAGAATCCCGGCACACATCCATCAGATCAAGGGCCACAATCAGGCTGGCCAGCGTATCAATATTGAGATCAAACCAGAGCGGCGCCATATTCCAGGCACTGAATACCAGCCATTTCGGATTGAGCTGCCCATTTCTTTTAAGGATCTGCCAGTACACGGGCTGGAGGTGCTGCTGCCCCTGGACCAGGGCAAGGCTGATATTGAGCCAGGCCCCGAAAACCTCGTCCTCAGTTTCCTTGATCAGGTAGTCCGCATAATCATGAAGCTTGTGAAGGGTGGCCAGGTGATTGGAATTCTCCCAGAACCCATGCTGCCTGTCCAGGTGATCGAGGTTTTCAAATCCCTTGTCCAGGGTGGATCTGATAAATCCTGAAAATTGAGGGCAGTTTTCACCGATATCTGTGAAATCAAAGTCTGCAGATATATGCTGCCAGTATTCTGCTGCGCTGATCTCTCCTCTGACATAGCGGTATGCATATTCTGACATGGTTCCCCCTATCCGGGTTCTCCTGCGCAATTCAGATGCCGCTTCCCATCGGCCAGCCAGACAAACCTGTTTTCAATTTCATCCAGCACCATGGCCCGGGTCGGCCCCCTGTCCGGGGTCCAACCGTTTTCAACCGCCCACTGAATGGCTTGTGCAACACTGGCAGGTGTCATTTCAAATGCATGAGGAAACGGATCAATGAAAAGGACATAGGGTTTGCCGGCCATGCCAATGGTGAAGACATCCTTGCTGCACAATGGGCAGTGTCCGGAATAATGCCATAAATAGACCTCATTGTTTACAGTCAGTTTCCGTGTCCCTTTTTTCGGCCATGCCATGATAGATGCCTTTGTTGATCCTTTTA
>CAZLNA010000002.1:11927-24387 GCA_964560485.1 uncultured Desulfobacula sp.
AAATCATCCGTGTTTATCCTCTCATTGTTGATGCGTATCCCGGGTATCCGTGTATGGGTCTCTTCCAGATGGATTGACTCGCTGCTGCCTGCGTTCAGACTTTCAAAGGCATTTCTCAGGCCTGGAAAATCAAAACAGACCAGCGCCTTTTCAAGCAGAAACGCTTCTTTCTCCAGCGTACTGTCTCTGCCCCGGCTTTTAAGATAGGCCGACAGTCTGCAGTCGTGGGCTCTTTTCACTGCGGTTTCAATGCAGTATCTGCTCAGGTCAAGCCGGATCTGGAGTCTCTGCGCAGCCAATGAGGTTACTTCACCTCTCCTTTGACAGTATTGGCGCCATATCCAAGATGAACCAGCAGGGCATTGGCAATCTTCTGCTCTGATGCGCTCACGTTATAATCGTGGCTCTGGGCCAGGCCATTGGCAATGTGACGGATCAGGTCTGCCAGCAGCTCTCCCCAGGCGTCTCTTTCATCAATATCAAAACTGGACGCCGCTTCCCACATCCCCAGGAGCATGGAGATATGGATGTCCTTGTTGCCGATCCAGACCCGGATCATCTCCATGGCATTGGGATCATCTGCAATCCCTTCGGGGATTTTCAGTTCATTCATTGCAATTCCTTGTTATGGATCTTTTGTTTTCCACAAAGGTAACGAAGAATCTGTGCAAAAACAAGTCATGCCTCTACCCCAAAATAAAGTATGACCAGCTCTGCTTTACCGGTATTTTTGATTTCATGCACTTCAAGGGGTTCAATGAGAATGCAGGTATTTGAGTGAATTTCAAATTCCTTGCCATCCACAATCATCACCCCCTGGCCGGATGCAATGAAAAAAACCTCTGCCATGTCGTCATGAGAGTGGGCTCCGGCTCTTTCACCCGGCGGGAAAACAGCCCTTGAAAAGTTGGTGATGGATGAGATCTCTTCTTTTGAAATCATCACCTGTTTTGAAATCTTCTGATTATGCGACACACAGGTGGGTTCAATATCAGACAGAGAAGAAATCTTCATTTGTTTTTTCCTGTGATTTAAAATATATCGTTCTCGTTAAACAGGGTTCTAATTGTTTCACCAGGCACCGGAATCATGCCAGAAGACTCATTTGAGGCGGATTCTATAGAACTTTGTGTCCACTGCCATGACAGGAAACGATTCCGGGAGTTCATTTTTTCTGATTTCAGAAAACCCGTTTTTCTCATAAAACCGGTGGGCGGCCAGAAATTTGGGGGTCGTGCCAAGAAAGACATCATTAATACCTTTTAATCGGCACCAGCCAAAAAGAACATTCAACAGATTCCCGGCCACCTTGTAGTTCTCCCCCCTGTATGCTTGTTTAACAAACATTTTGCGCAGCGCTCCCTGGTTCCGGCCGATATCCAGCAGGGAGATCGTACCCACGACCTCTGAGTGAACCAGGGCCACCCAGAAATTCCCCTTCCCGGTCTGATAAAAATCCGGGATATCCAGCAGGTCCGGCTGATCTTCAAGTTCAATCTCAATATTGAACTCTTTTTTCTGGATCGGCAGGATCACGTCCACGATGCCGTCCAGATGTTCTTTTTTATACGCTGCGATATCAAGCATATGAACACAATGTCGCTGTCAATTTAAAAACCAGGATGTTTTACACCGGCACTGCCCGGGTCTGGGGTGCTCCGGCCTGAATGCCATTTTATACTCTTTTCAGGCTTAAAAATCAATCCGGTAACCCCCTGGATATTTACAGCGCACTCATATTACCGTCATGGTGCAAATGGGCGGGCTCACCTTGTTTTCCGGAGCACCATCTGGATGGCATCTGCACTGCAGGTTGAAACACAGAGGCCGCATCCATAACATCTGTCAGGATCAAAAACCACCGCACCCGGCTCACCGCTCTGGGCATCAAACACACACCGGTCAACGCATTCTGCGCACTGCACACAGGCTGCTGTATCCACCGTGGCCACATAATCTGCATGTGCCACCAGATCGGGCCGTTTGAACTGCTTCATAAACGCCATGTCATGGCAGCAGCACTCACAGCAGCTGCACAGCGCAAACACATGCTGCTCAGGGTTATAGATGGTCAGATGAACCAGGCCGTGTTCATTGGCAAGGGTGAGCACCCTGGCAGCCTCCTCAAGATTGATACGGCGGGCATCGTTCTTCTCAACTTTTTTATCTGCCACATCATTGAGATAAAAACAGACCTCCAGCGGATGGCTGCACCGCTTGTGGGTTGCCCGGCACAAACACTCGGCAAGGGCAAACGACCGCGCGTTACGAAGAATCTCAAAGACCTGCTGTGTCGGCAGGATCCACTGAAGAACCGTTAGAGACGCCTGCACCGGGACCACCTGTGACGAATAGGGAATTTTTCCTTGCCTGATCCATCCGTCATAGGTAGACAGCCGTTTTTTCAGCGCCTCTTCCTGATCTTGTTCTTTCATCTGTTTTCCTCCCTTTGATATATTTTTCACAAAAGTATTGATCTTGACCTTTATTTAGACTTGAACAGGAATAAAGTACACTCACTTGTCAGTATACTTATGAGGAGAAAAAAATGCGCAGAAAATCAGCCCGGACCCGCCAGCAGATCATTGATGCCGCCTATACCCTCTTTTATCAAAGCGGCTTCATGCGGACCGGTGTGGATGCGGTTGCAGATGCAGCCGGAATCACCAAGCGGACCCTGTACCAGCATTTTGGCAGCAAGGATGAACTGATCGGCGTGGTGCTGGAACACCAGCGCAAGATGGCTCTAAAGCGTATCCGGCAGTGGGCGGATGCGGTTACCGGGGCGCCGGACCAGATGGTGAACACCCTGTTTGAAAAACTCTCCTTGTGGGCTGCTGAACCCCAGTGGCAGGGGTCGGGTTTTACCCGGGCTGCTGTTGAATTTGCAGACCTGCCCGGCCATCCGGCCAGGAAAGCTGCCCGCCTTCAAAAAGAAGAAGTTGAAATCGTGCTAAAGGAAAAATTTTCTGCCCAGAACCTGAAGAATGCCGGACAACTGGTAAAAGAACTGCTGGTGCTGATCGAAGGGTGCCAGTCCCTTGCCCTGATTCATGATACTCCCGATTATATTGATGCAGCCCGGCATGCGGCCCTGATCCTGGTGCGCAATTATCAGTCAGGAGAATGGCAGTCTGTGTAATAATCAGGTCGTATCCCAGATGGGTATTGACAGCATCTTGGAAAGTTCCGCCGCATCACTGACAATCCGCTCCCGGCCCGGATGCCCATACACATGAATTCTTTTTCTGGTTTTCAGCACCAGGTTCACCTCATATACCGAGGACGTGTCAGGACCGCTTCCTGATGCAGAAATCACCTGAACAGCGTGTATCTCATCAAAGGAAATCTTATGCCCGGGCCAGAATCCTTTTGCGTAAACCTTTCGGGTATTGTTGAATACGATGGGCCGCACTGAATAGAAAAGATGTACCAGGCCCATCAACAAAAAAACCAGGCCGAAAAGGTGTACCCAGATCCGGTCTGAAGCGAGCAGGCGCGGCATTAGGTGAAGATAATGCCTGAATGTATGGACCGGATAAAAGATCATGGCTTCCAGACCGGGCTGCAAAAGCGAAGATGCCCACATTAAATACCCTCCCATAAGAATAAACATCATGGGAAAGAATACGGCAGTCATAGAGGGGATGAAAAAAAGACTCTCATGCCTGGTTTTAAAGGGTCTGCGGTTGAAGTAGCCGATGTGAATCCGGGAGATCGGTTCCCACCCGATTTCTTCAGCCATTGGGTCATTAAAGGCCTTAAGCCTGTCGCTAAATGAGATGGGATCTGTTGTGGTGATCTGTTTAATCTTTGACAGCAATTGTTTGAACATGGTCACCAGCAGATCTTTAAATCAAATTCATGCCAGTCCAGGCCGCACGAAAACATGACACCCTGCTGATGTTTTGCTGAACCAGATGATTCAGACATCTATCCACTTTCTAGCCTGCTCAAGGGTATCTGCAACCAGAAAATCCCACTCAAGTTTTCGATTGCCGCAATCGGCAATATAGCTCTGGCAGAGTTGTCTTGTAAAAGGGTCCTGAGTGATCAGCGCCACTTTTGTATGCGGCAGCCGGGAACTGGCTTCCTTGTCCATCATGGATGCAATATCTGTCTCCACCGGCGTCATCTCCATTCTGGACACGCCTGTAAAATCCCAGATAATGTATTTAAGTTCACTGAATTCAGGGTGATCATACAGTTCGACAGTGGCCTGGTTATTGTCGCTAAAAGAATAGGTCCCTTCAAACTCCACTTTCACACCGGATGGTTCTTTATAAAAGAGGTAAGGCACATCCATCTCCTGTCAACCGATTCAGCAGGTCTGCTCTCTTGATCCTTTCATCATTAGCAACAGGAAAAGTAAATGTAAAGATTCATTCTGATGGGAACCTAATTTTGAACGAAATAGCGGCCTAAAAAATCAAAAGGGTTTTGGAGGTTGCCTCCAAAACCCTTGAATTTTCTGGTAGGCACGAGCGGACTTGAACCGCTGACTTCTACCGTGTCGAGGTAGCACTCTACCAACTGAGTTACGCGCCTGAATAATTGGTTTTATTAACAGATTTTTAAACTTTTTGTCAAGCTATTCCGGCAATACCGATTGCTCTGGTGCGTCCGTGGCTGTTTCTGTTGAACTGTCAGGGAGCGTTGTCTGCTGCTGTGCCTTTTCAATCAGCCGGATCAGCACTCTTTCTTCAGTGACTTCAAGAAACTCAAACCCGAAATCATCAAAGGTCTTGAGCACCAGCGCATTGGCAAACTGGCCGGGTTTGCCCTTATAAAGCATATCCAGCACAGCATAATTGGCCCCCATTTCCCTTGGCTGGATATTTTCAATCTCAGGCATCTGCTTGAACCGCTGGGTTATGGCCAGGTACCGGGGATGAAAATTCATGCCTTCAATCCGGACCTCAAACGCATGTTCTTCTCTGATGAAATCGATCCAGTAAGCATCCACCTTTTCAATCAGATCTTTTGCAGAAAGCTCGGCTGCCTTGGCAAACGCACTCTGGTTCCCGAGTGCTGCATCCTGGCTGGTGACAACCGCTTCAACAGAGGAGGTAATGGCCTTTTGGGACGTTGCAATATTATACCCTTCCAGCAGGATGCGTGCATTAAAGGTCTTGTCCTCTCCCATGCGGTTGATGGCTTCACTGCAGACGGCGCTGCCGAAAAAAATCATGTCTGCCTTCATCTGCTTTCCCAGGGAGATCGCTGCAGCAATATCTGAAGCAGACCTGAACCGGATATTGTAAAAACCGGGGTCCGGCCGCTGTGCTGTATTGCCGATAACCATGAACCGTTCCCGGGTAAGCTGACCGGCAATGGCCTGTTCTGCCAGGGAATAGTATTCTGATGACTGCCCCAGCCACCACTGCCGGGGTGCTTCGTCCATAACCCCCTGCTCTGAAATAAAGAAAAGGACCACCGGCTTGTTCTTATTGGCATTGAGGATCCGCGCATCGGTCAATTTTTTTTCAAGCCGCTGCAGATCAACCTTGGACTCCACACCAACCAGATAGTGTCCCTTGTTTTCGATGCCGGCCAGGACCTTGTAGGTGATGATATAATCTTTTGTACGGGAAAGGATCTTGTCATAAAAAAAATCAAGGTGGGCCGCCAGGATCTGGTTCGGGACAAGCTGGCTGAACGCATTCTGCAACGCCACGGCCAGAGCATCCTTTTCAGCATTTTCCCGGGCATCCTGGATATTGTCATTCATCACCGGCCGCCGGCCTGTGGTCACACTGGTGTACACATCTGGGTTCTTTCCGGCAAGGCAGGGAGCGGCTGTCACGGCTGAAGCCAGGCAGATCAGGAAGGTCACGAGTAATTTATTTTTCATTTCTTTTCCTTAAAGGAACTTTTTTTATGTGTTGCGCGCCAGAGAATAATCGGCAATCAGGGATAAAAGCCTTAGCGACGGTCCGGCCTCGAATTCTGAAAGAGATGCCTTGGCCTGTTTCACATGCGCTTTTGCTTTTTCCCGGGTGTAGTCAATCCCGCCGTAATCATGCAGTTTGCGTTTTAACTCTTCAAACTGATCCATATTAAAATGCCCGGCTGCCGCCATTTCTTCCATCCATTGGCGGTCACTGGCAGATGCTCTGGCCAGGCTGTGGATAAGCGGCAGGGTCAGTTTTCCTTCCCGGATATCAGCACCCGGGTTCTTGCCAAGCGTTTCAGCATCTGCCAGGTAGTCAAGCAGATCATCGGCCATCTGAAAGGCCATTCCCAGATGCCGGCCATACCGGCTCAAGGCATCCTGCCGGTCTCTGTCTGCTCCGGCAAGAATGGCACCGCTGCTGCAGGCGCCCTGGATGAGGACAGCGGTTTTCCGTTCAATGGTTTTAAGGTATTCTTCCTCGGTCAGATCAAGCCGGCCTTTATTGTCTAACTGCTCGATCTCCCCCTGGGACATTTCCCGGGTGATATTGGCAATCACATGAATGATGTCAGGCGCCTGGGTTTCAGCAGCAATGGTCAACGCCTTGGCCAGTAGAAAATCACCGGTGAGAACCACTTTGGGGGCTGACCACCGGGTGTGGGCAGCTGGCCGGCCCCGCCTGAGCGCTGCCGCATCCACCACATCATCATGCAGGAGGGTGGCGGCATGCAGGTATTCGAACAGGGCTGAAAACTTGATCTCAAACCCGCTGTTATAGCCGCACAGTCTGGCGCAGTGAACCATGAGCAGTGGCCGCAGCCGTTTTCCGCCGGAAAAAAGCAGGTGCCCGGCAATGGTCTTCACCAGATCAACATTGGGATCGAGATGGTTTTCTATGGCCTTTTCAATTTTTTCAAGATCACCTGCTGCCAGTGCTATGATCTCTTGCTTTAACTGGTGGCTCATTCAAGCTCCCCGGCAATATCATATTCATACGCATCGGTTATTTTTACCCTAACCCGGGTGTTGATTTCAAGGCCATCCGAATAAATAAACGTCACCCCGTCCACTTCAGGTGCCTGAAACTGCGTTCGCCCGATATAGACGCCTGGTTCCGGATTTTCTTCCACCAGAACCTCGTAGACACGACCCAGATGGCGTTCGTTCACTGACTTAGAGATGTCCGCCTGGGCAGCCATGATCATATCCTGACGGGTTTCAGCCACCTGAGGATCCACATGATCCTCAAGGTGATGAGAAGGCAGATCCTCTGCATCTGAATAGGTAAAAACACCGAGATGATCAAACCGGATTTTTTTTATAAAATCAAGCAGTTCTTGAAAATCCGTTTCTGTTTCGCCGGGGAATCCTACGATCAGGGTGGTCCTGAGCGTCGCATCAGGGTCCACCTGCCGGATCATATCAAATACCGCAACTAAATCTTCCCTGGTATAGGGGCGTCCCATTTTTTTAAGCATTCGCGAGCTGGCATGCTGGATGGGGACGTCATAGTAAGAACAGACAGAAGGGCGGGCGGATACGGTTTCGACCACCTGCCGGTTCAATGTGGCAGGATGTGCATAAAGAAACCTCAGCCAGGGTGGTGCTGCGTCCCCAGCAGCAGACGCCAGCGCATCTGACAACTGGGCGATGACCTGATCAAACCCAAACGATTGCGAGAGGTCTTTTCCATAGTCTGTGGTGTTCTCCGCTGTCAGGACAATTTCTTCAGCCCCCTGCCGGGAAAGATGACAGGCCTCGCTGATAATTTCCGCCACCGGTCTGGACCGCTGTCGTCCGCGGAGTGTCGGAATAATGCAGAAGGTGCAGTGGCGGTCGCACCCTTCTGACACTTTTATAAAGGCATACGGACCTGTGGTCACCGCCCGTTTCTCTGACGGGTCCTGGAACCCGCGTGTCCCCGGGGCTGGAAAGAGGGTCAGCGTCTGCGTTTCCCTGCTCTCCACCGCATCCACGATCTGCTCGCAGGCTGCTGTTCCCAGGAATGCATCCACTTCAGGCAGGGTCGTGGTCAGGTCCGGGTCATTTTTGTACCGCTGGGCAAGACAGCCGGTGACGATGAGGCGCTCGCAGGCCCCGGACTGCTTATATGCGGCCATCTCAAGAATGGTCTCCACCGCCTCATCTGAGGCGGTGGTGATAAATGTGCAGGTATTAACCACGATGGCCTGGGCCCGGGCCGGCTCATCCGCAGGAACATGCCCGGCGTTCTGCAGCTTTGTGAGCATGATCTCGCTGTCCACCTGGTTTCGGGAACAGCCCAGGGTTTCGATATGGAAGATCATACCGCCTTTGCCATAAGATCTCCGAGCTGTCTGGAAAACCGGGAGGGATTATCGAGTTTTCCGCCTTCTGAAATCACAGCGATATCATAGAGCAGGTCACTGTAATCCTTAAGCACCGGATTGGTGGTGTCAGACTCAAATATCTCTTTGAGTTTTTCCATGACCGGATGGGAGACATTAACTTCCATGACCCGTTTCTGGTCCGGTGTCTTCTGGCCTGAGGCCTTGAGAATTTTTTCCATATAGGCGCTCATGCCGAAATCATCACCGGAAAGGCAGGAGACAGAATCCTTCAGGCGGCTGGAAACCACCACATCCTTGACCTTGTCTTCCAGCTTGCCTTTAAGGAAAGAAAGAAGGGCTGAATATTCGTTCTTTTTCTCATCATCCACTTTTTCCACGTCAAGATCGCCTTTTTCAGCACTCTTGAGTTTCTTTTCCTTGTATTCGGGCAGGGACTGGGTCACCCATTCATCAATGGGATCCACCATGAGCAGAACTTCATAATCTTTTTCCTTAAGCGCTTCGAGCAAAGGAGAATTCATCAAAGAGGTCAGGCTTTCGCCGGTGAGATAATAGATCTCTTTTTGATCCTCTTTCATGTTCTCGATATATTCATCAAGCGTCACATAAGCATCGCCGGACTTGGTGGTTCTGTAGCGCAGCAGGGCTGCCAGCCGTTCCTTGTTTTCAAAATCAGTCGGGATCCCGGCCTTTAGCGCCTGGCCGAATTCATTGTAAAATTCCTCGTATTTTTCTTTATCCATGCCTTCCAGCAGGGAAAAAATCTGTTTCACCAGATTCTTCCGGATATTTCTGACCAGCCGGTCTTCCTGGAGGATTTCACGGCTGACGTTGAGGTTCAGGTCGGGTGCATCCACCACCCCCTGCACAAACCCCAGGTATTCGGGCAGCAGTTCTTTGCAGTCATCCATGATAAAAACGCGTTTGCAATAAAGCTGCATGCCATGCTTCCGTTCAGGCCGGAACAGATCAAACGGCGCCTTGGACGGCAGGTACATCAGCACGTCATACTCTGTCACCCCTTCAAATTTCTTATGGACGATTTCAAGTGGTTTGTCCCAGTTATGGCTGATGTGTTTATAAAATTCTTCATGTTCCTCAGGGGTCACGTCATCCTTGGCTTTGGACCATATCGCTTTCATGGAGTTGAGGGTTTCATCTTCCCTGACCTTTCTGAAGGTGTCGCCAATGGGTTTGCCTTCAGAATCCTTGATCACTTCATTGTCTGGAATCGGCTCGTTCTTTTCCACATTCATGACCACCGGATAGGTGACAAAATCAGAATGTTTTTTAACAATGTGCTTGATGGTATATTCATCAGTGAAATCCTGCTCTCCCTCTTCCTGTTCTTTGAGAAAAAGAGTGATGGTGGTGCCCCGTCCCTCTTTTTCAACCTCTTCCAGGGTGTAAGCACCTTTCCCGTCAGATTCCCACCGGACAGCAGTTTCTTCTCCCGGTGCCAGGGTATCGAGCCGGACTTTATCGGCCACAATAAAGGATGAGTAAAATCCGACACCGAACTGGCCGATCAGTTCAGGGGAAAGGGTGTTTTCTTTTTTGGAATTTTCAAGGGCTTTCATGAATGCTGCGGTCCCGGACTGAGCAATGGTCCCGATGTTTTCGTTCACCTCGTCAAAGGTCATTCCGATCCCGTTGTCTGAAATCTGAAATGTCTTGTTTTCAGGGTCAAGGGTGATCCGGATATGATAATCATTGTCATCTGAAAAGAGATCCGGTTCGGTCTGCTCTTTGAAACGGGCCTTGTCAATGGCGTCTGATGCATTGGAGATCAGTTCCCGGACAAAAATTTCACGGTTGGAATACAATGAGTTGATGATCAGGTGCAACAGCTGCTGCACCTCGGTTTTAAATTTACGTGTTTTCTTGCTTGCCATGCTTTCTCCTGTTTTTTCTGACCTGTAATGGGGTTATAAATTAATAATTTTGTCTCTTAAAATTGTGGCAAAAATCAAAATGTCAAGATCCCGGAAAAACCGATTGACAATTCCGGCCCAAGTGACTCTAATAACTTAAAGAAAGCAGCAGGGAAAATCTGATTCATCAAAAGACGGATAAGGGGGTGTGATGCCAAAGGATTTTTCAATTTTAATTGTGGACCACTCTCCCATGTTGAAACGATTGATGCGCCAGTCTCTCCAGGAAAAAAAGAATCTGCACCTCATTGAAGCGCAAGACGGCAAAGATGCACTGGATAAACTCATGGAGCACAGGATCGATCTGATAGTCTCAGGCATCAACATGCCTAAAGTGAACGGGCTTGAACTCCTAAAAGCGCTTAAAAATCACAGCGCCCTGAAATCCATTCCCTTTGTTGTCCTGACTTCGGAAACCGAAGATGACATGTTCAAGCAATGTATGGCTTCCGGGGCTGATGATTTTATTAAGAAACCGTTTACCGGAGATGACCTGATCATCAAAATACAATCCATTCTTGGATGGCTGGAAAAACAATGATTCCTGCCGGATATGAAAAGCGCTAATCAAGACATTGAAATTTTTAATGATACCTGCTATTAAAAGGGCCTGATATTAACCCAAAAGAGTTGTGATATGCATTACGAAGGCATGGTCATCCGGCCGCCCAGCGAAGCCCAGAGCATTCTGCTACAGGTCACTCTGGGCTGCTCCCATAATAAATGTACTTTTTGCGGCACCTACCGGGGTAAACGCTTTAACATCAAAAAAGAGGATATCATTTTCAATGATATCGAGTTTGCCAGGCAGCACTGCCGGCACCAGAACCGTCTGTTTATCTGTGACGGAGACGCTTTGATTATTCCCCAGAAACGCCTGGTTGCCATTTTAAAACAGATCCGTGACCGGCTGCCATGGGTGGAACGCGTCGGCCTTTATGCCAATGCCAAAAGCATCGGCATGAAAAGCGACGAGCAGCTGCAGGAGATCAAGGCCCTTGGGGTAAAAATCGCCTATATGGGACTGGAATCCGGGGATGATGAAGTCCTCAAACAGATCCGAAAAGGCGCCACTGCCGAAAAAATGATCACCATGGGCAGACGGGTCCGTGCCGCAGGCATCAAGCTTTCGGTCACGGTTCTGCTCGGCATCGGCGGCAGGGAAAAGAGCCGGGACCATGCGCTTGAAACAGGCCGGGTCCTTTCTGAGATGGACCCGGATTACGTGGGTGCACTGAGCCTGATGCTCGTACCGGGGTCAGAACTTCATGCCGCGCATGAAAAGGGAGAATTTGAACTCATCGGCGCAGAAGAGATGCTCCAGGAACTTGGCCTGATGATCTCGGCCACCCACCTGACCAAGGGTCTTTTCCATGCCAACCATGCATCCAATTATCTTCCCATCAGGGCAGAGCTGCCCAGGGACAAAGAAAAAACATTAGCGCTGATATCACAGGCCCTCAGCGGAAAGGTTTCCCTGAAACCGGAATACATGAGAGCATTGTGATATTGCCACCAAATATTACAGGAGACACCAAACAATGGCAGATGCTGAAACCAATCTTGATCAATTGACCGTCAATACCATCCGGACCCTGGCTATGGACGCTGTTCAAAAGGCCAATTCCGGCCATCCAGGGGCTCCCATGGGTCTTGCACCGGCAGCCTATGTGCTGTTTAAACGTTTTTTAAAGCATAACCCGGGCAACCCGGCATGGTTTGACAGGGACCGGTTTGTCCTCTCCGGCGGTCATGCGTCTTCTTTGCTGTACAGCCTTTTGTACCTGTTCGGCTACGGACTTGAAATCGACGATCTGAAGAATTTCAGACAGTGGGGGTCAAAAACGCCGGGGCACCCCGAATACGGAGACACCCCCGGTGTTGAAACCACCACAGGTCCGCTGGGCCAGGGCATTGCCAATGCCGTGGGTATGGCCATGGCTGAAAGACATCTGGCTGCGCGCTTCAACAAGCCGGACAAAACGCTGGTGGATCACTATACCTGGGCCATATGCGGAGACGGCGACCTCATGGAAGGGGTGGCTTTGGAAGCGATCTCACTGGCCGGCCATCTCGGGCTGGGGAAACTGATTCTGGTCTGGGATGACAACTCCATCACGATTGAAGGCAGTACCGATATCGCCTTTACTGAAAATGTCAGAGCCAAATTCGAAAGCCAGAACTGGCATGTAGTGACAGTGGAAGACGGCAATGACCTTGAAAAGATCCAGAAAGCCCTCCAGGCTGGAAAAGACGCTGTATCGAGGCCCACCCTGATCCAGCTCAAGACCCATATTGCC
>CAZLNA010000003.1:0-7104 GCA_964560485.1 uncultured Desulfobacula sp.
TCGCCTTTCCCCATCTTTTTTCCATGTACCAGACCAATATCATGATCTCAGCCCTGATCTATGTCATGCTCGGGCTGGGACTGAATATTGTTATCGGGCTGGCCGGCCTGCTTGACCTGGGATATGTCGCCTTTTTTGCTGTGGGCGCCTACTCCTATGCCCTGCTGAATTTGCATTTCGGACTGACCTTCTGGTTTGCTCTGCCCCTGGGCGGTATCCTGGCCCTGATTTTCGGCATCATCCTGGGCTACCCCGTACTTCGGCTCAGGGGGGATTACCTGGCCATTGTCACCCTCGGCTTCGGCGAAATCATCCGGCTGGTCCTGGAAAACTGGAACGATTTTTCAAAGGGCCCTTCAGGCATCGCCAATATCCCCAAGCCTTCCATGTTCGGCATTGAACTCAGCCTGGAAGCCAACACCATCTACCTGTACTACATCATTGTTCTCCTGGTCATCTTTACCATTTTTGTCATCAACCGGCTGGAAAACTCACGTATCGGGCGGGCCTGGATCGCCCTGAAGGATGATGAGATCGCCTGCCAGTCCATGGGAATCGACAAGGCGCGCACCAAACTGCGGGCCTTTGCCCTGGGTGCCACCTGGGCCGGCATGGGCGGCGTTGTCTTTGCGGCCAAGACCACCTTTGTCAACCCGGCGAGCTTCACGATCTGGGAATCGGTGATTATCCTCTGCACCGTGGTACTGGGCGGTATGGGCTCCATCACCGGTGTCATTGCCGGCGCCCTGCTGCTGATCCTGCTGCCCGAGTATTTAAGGGCGTTTGCAGAATTCAGGATGATCTGCTTTGGCGCGGTCCTGGTGCTCATGATGGTCTTCAAACCCGGCGGCATGATTGAAAATGTCCGGAAAACCTATACCTTTAAAAAGAGTACGAATGACGTAAAATGAAACCCATTCTAGAAGTCAAAAACCTGACCATGAACTTCGGCGGCTTAAAAGCCATCGACAGCCTTGACCTGGCGATCCACCAGGGAGAGATTGCCGCCTTGATCGGTCCCAATGGTGCCGGGAAAACCACTTTTTTCAACTGTATCACAGGCATATACAAACCCACTGAAGGAGATGTCCTGATCCGGCCGGACGGGACAGACGATTCCCTGGAAAGAATCAACGGGACCAAACCCAACCTGGTGACCCGAAAAGGCCTGGCCCGGACATTTCAGAACATCCGCCTGTTTTCTTCCATGACCGTGCTGGAAAATGTCATGATCGGCTGTCACCCGGTCACTGGTGCCGGGGTTCTGGGTGCCATCTTCAGAGGTGCGTCCACCAAGGCGGAAGAACAGTTCATCGTGGATAAAAGTTATGACATCCTGAAAAAAATCGGGCTTGAGCAGTATGTGAACGAACTGGCACTCAACCTGCCGTACGGGGCCCAGCGCCGGCTTGAAATCGCCCGCGCACTGGCCACAGACCCGTTTCTGCTGCTTCTGGACGAACCGGCCGCCGGCATGAACCCCATTGAAACCAAACAGCTGGACGATCTGATTTTGAAAATCAGGGAAGAGGAAAAGATCACCATTCTCCTGATCGAACACGATATGAAGCTGGTCATGAGCCTGTCTGAAAACATCTTTGTCGTGGATTACGGTAAAAAAATCGGGGAAGGCACACCAGATGACATCCGGAACAACCCAGTGGTGATCAAGGCGTATCTGGGGGAGGAGATCCATGCTTAAAATACGAAATGTACAGACCTTTTACGGGAAGATCCAGGCCCTGAAAAATATTGACATGGATGTGGAAAAAGGGGAAATCATCACCCTGATCGGTGCCAACGGCGCCGGCAAATCAACCACCCTGATGACGCTGTGCGGCATTGTACCGGCGGCCCACGGCACCATTGAACTCGAAGGCCAGAACATCACCAATATGCCCCCGGACCGGATTGCCGCACTCGGGATCAGCCAGGTGCCTGAAGGACGGCGCATCTTTCCCTATCTCACGGTCATGGAAAATCTCGACATGGGGACCTTTTTAAGAAAGGACCATGCCCAGATCAAGCAAGATTACGATCATGTGTTTGAACTCTTCCCCATCCTTGCCGAACGCCGGCATCAGCCCGGCGGAACGCTGAGCGGTGGAGAACAGCAGATGCTGGCCATTTCAAGGGCGATCATGAGCAAACCCAAACTGCTTTTGCTGGACGAACCCTCACTCGGGCTGGCCCCCATCATCACATCCCGGATTTTTGATATTATCAAAAAAATCAACAGGGAAAGCAAAACCACCATTTTCCTGGTGGAACAGAACGCCAACCTTGCGCTCCAGGTGGCGGACAGGGGATATGTCATGGAGACAGGGTCCATCACCATGACAGACACCGGCGCGAATCTGCTGGCCAATGAAGATGTCAAAAAAGCCTACCTGGGCATGTAGGATGCACCTGCTAAAAGATGGGATGATCCCCTCTTGCTGCTGAACACCGTCACCACCACGTCCGGTGCAATTTTCCAGCTCTTTCTGGTATGCGGCATTGCTGCGGCATCTGTCCGGCTGCGGGTGGTTTCCATGGCCCATGTCCAGGGGCTTTCCGCAGCCACCATCCATGTCTTTCTGCCCTGCCTGATCATCTCGAAAACCATGACCCGGTTTGATCCGTCAGGATTTGCGCTCTGGTGGATACTGCCCTTATCCGGTGTCTCCCTGATCCTTGCGGGCATGCTGTTTGCAGCCCTGTTCTTCCGTTTGAACCCGGATAAAAAACCGCTCCTGGCCCTGGCCAGCATGCAGAACGCCGTCTACATTGTCCTGCCCATTGCCCAGATCCTCTATCCGGATCAATTTGACCGGTTTGCCCTCTATTGTTTTTTACTGATCATCGGGTCCACGCCTGTCATGTGGAGTGTGGGAAAGGTGCTGCTGGGTAGCCGGGAAAACAATGATCTGGTCTGGAAGGATTTTATCACGCCCCCGTTTGTGGCGGTGATTTTTGCTGTGATCATGGTCTTTACCGGATTGTCATCTTTTGTGCCGGATCCGGTGATCAGAACCCTTGACCTTCTGGGACAGGCCACGGTACCGCTTGCGGTCTTTGTGCTCGGCGCCACCCTGAGTACGATTTCACTGTCTGACATGCATTCGTGGAAGGATATTGCCATTGTGTTTGCGGTAAAATACATCCTGGTGCCGGGTGCTGTTTTCAGCCTGCTCTATTTTACCGGGATCGGTCATGCCATGCCGCTGTTCGGCAGCTTTATAATCATTCAGGCGGCATCGCCGCCAGCCACCAATCTCATCCTGATTGCTGAAAATTACGGCGGAGACACCCGCGCAATCAGCAGCATGATGCTGCTCATGCATATTTTCTGCATTTTTGCCCTGCCGCTGTGGCTGGTTCTGTGGCAATGGACAAACGCCTAGAATCCTTTTTACAAAAGCCTTTTGAAAATCCCAATGTCCGTCGCGTAAAAACAGATCCTGAAACAGGATTAAAACTGACTTAAACAGCGCTCAATCAGAGAAAACGCTTTCATATCGGAAAACCACGTTTCCGGGATGCTCTCAAGGCCGTTATAGCTGCCAAGGATAAAGCCTGCCATCATGCCTCTGGCACTGGAATCCCCGCCAGCCATAATGTTTTCCACCAGGGCTGTTTTCGGATCGGTTTCATACCGGGCAATGAGATGCACTGCTGACGGCAGGGCCCCGTCCACAGAACAGGCCATGCCGAATTGGGAAATGACAGCTTTGCTCTCTTTTTGGGCACTTTCCAGCCCGGCCCTGATGAGCGAATCAACCGCCGGCAGGAACTCATATTCTGCCAGGACCTGCGCCATTGCCTCCACCGGCCGGCTGCCCGCAAAAACCTGCATTGCGGTCATGGCAAAAAAACGGGCGGACTGAACCACGGCCTCCTGGTTGTGGGTCATGGCGGTCTGGGTCTGGGCGGCCTGGCAAAACCCATTGATATCCTCTGAAAAAACAAGGGCGAGCGGCGATATCCGGGCAGCACCGCCAAGATCAGACGACATGGAGCCCTCCGGGTGCATGCCCGGATCTGTCTTAAGATTCTTCAGGGTCTCTTTGGTGGCACTGTCCAGGTATCCGGTATAATTCTCAAACAGGGCGAGCCATTTTTCTTTAAATGCATCAGGTTTAAACCCGGACTGTTCAGCAATGCTTTCAAGCAGAACCAGTGCCTGGTCGCCGTAGTGGGTGAATTCACCCATTTCTTTGGATGAATGGAAGGACGCAAGCTTTGGGGCGACCATTTTTTCAAGCCGGCCGTATCTGCCGGCAATGGCATTGACGTCATAGACCCAGTGAACCCCTAAAGCCAGGGCGTCCGCCACAAAAGAAAGGATCACGCCGTCTTTGATATTCGATTTGATCATGAGTCCGCCTATCTCTTTTTGTTATTGATTTTTCAGATGCCCTGGCCAACGGTCAGACAATCAGCCGGGCCAGGTCTTTGGCATTTTGAAAACTTGGATCCACCATGGCCTGGGTCTGGTCCTCAGGGATGTTGTAAACCGACTTGGCCGTCTCGATCAGTTCGTCCAGCCCGTTATTGGCCTCGTCCTCTCTGAGAATCGATACCAGGCGCACCGGCGCTAAAGTTTCAGGCTCACTGTCAGTGGCCGGGTCATGGTGGTTGTGAATCGCCCGGGCTATATTTTCAGGAAGCCCCCATTCGCTGCAGATCCATGAGGCCACTTCCGCATGGTCCCATTCGAGTTTTTCTTTTTCCAGCCCGGCCAGATCACCGCCCTCAAGGTGCCATGTTTTGAAGATGGAACCATAATCATCGCTGCGGTGGCAGGCCAGAAACGGCAGGGCCATATCCTGGAGAAATGCCGCGGTAAAGCACTCGGATTCCTTGGACGGGCAGAGCACCTGTGCCAGTTCATTGGCCAGCATGGCCCGCCTGGCAGAGGTCAGCCAGAATTCACCCGGATCATGCCACTGGCACGTCTGCCTGGGGATCCCTTTTGCCACGCCCACGCTGAGCACCAGTGATTCGAGCTGGGAAATGCCAACCAGGGCAATGGCCTGGGTCAGATTTTCCACCCGGTTCACCGGGGAAAATGCGGCTGAGTTGGCAATGCCGAGCAGCTTTACAGAAAGCCCGGGGTCAAGGGAGAGGGATTCGGCAATGTCGGATGCAGACGAATACGGATTGCGTATTTTCTGCAGAATCTGCATGACAACCGCAGGAAAGGACGGCAGTGCATACCCTTTTAATATCTCCTGGATTTTTTGTTTCGGGTCGATTTTCTGTTTGAAAAATGAAAACATGGTGCTCCTAATAGTTGATATGAAAGCCTATGCAGACCAGATACGGACTCTCATCGTTAAGTTCAGACAGGCCAAATATGAATTCACATCCGCCATGACCGCTATTCAGCCCTGCGGGCCATCTTATTTCCCAGTATGCTCAGCAGGCCGCCCAGGCCCATATACCCGGTAACCGCCTGCAGGGTAACAAAGATCTGTCCGGTCAGGGAGGCTGGCACGGCATCCCCGTAGCCCAGGGTGGTCAGGGTGACAAAACTGAAATAGACCGGGGAAAAAACAGTTTGATGATCGCCATAATCAATCTCCACACAGGCGTAAATCGCGGCAAACGCCAGGGTGGCGGCCAGCAGCCAGACAAACCACCTTAAAAGGCTTCTGCCGCAGTCAGATGTGGCCCACCAGACCAGGTAAATGATCCGGTTCAGCTTTGATCTGGATTGAAATTCATACAGGTAGTTCTCATCTGAAATAAACCTGCGGACCAGATAGGCCCCTCTCAGGTCAAGACCGCGGATATCCGCACCGATCCAGCTTGCCTTTTTAAAATCCCTTATCCCGAGAAGACGGCAGCCCTGCATATCAGCCAGTTCAAAATTGGTGTTGGTGACAATACTGTTTTTCAGATCGCTCTCAGCCAGGCAGGCCCGGGTGAAAATGGCCTGGGAAAGATCAGATTCTGACAAGCGGGTCCGTTTCAGGTTGGCGGCCCTGAAATCCGCATTTACCGGGGTGGACCTTGCTAACGTAGCCTCTGTAAGATCTGCATTAATCAAGCTGGCATTGGAAAGATCTGCCCCGCCGAACCCGCAGCGTTTGGCACTGCATTCATTCAGGCTGGCGCCGGTCAGGTCGGAACCGATAAATTCGCAGTCATCCAGAACAGCCTGTTCAAGGCCTGCGCCGTGGCAGTTGGAATAGCTCAGGTTGCTCCCGGTAAGGTCGCACCGGTTGAGGCTGGCATGGGAGAAATCGTAACCGGACAGATCAAGGCTGGTCAGATCCTCATTAAAGAGGACAATACCTCTCAGATCGAGGCTGACCGGCCGGTCCGGGTTCCCTTTGGCGCACTCTTTTTTCAGGCGCACCGTCATTTGCTCAGCCAGGGTTTCATTGCTTTCAGGCACACTATCACGCCACCGGTTTTTCAATGCCATGAGATCTTCTTTTGAAACGGTCTGGGTTGTCTGGGCCATTGATTTGCCTTTTTATTGCTGAGGATCAAATTTTTCGGGTTGAATCTTGCTTTACTCGACCTGGAAGCCATATTATATCAATCCCTTTTAAAACAAAAGCGGATTTTTCGCAATCACTGGACCGGCCGGATCCCCAGTCTGCCCGGCAGGGTCTCTTACTAAAAAAATTCACGCCTCTTTGCGCTTGACCCGGACCGTTTTGACCCTAGATTATCTTAGTTAACATTAATTATTAAAAAATAAGGAACCCACCTGATGAATTTTTATATCGACCACTTCAACATCAATGTCCTTGACCTGGACAAGAGCCTTGCTTTTTATGAAAAAGCCCTTGGCCTGAAAGAAATCCGCAGAAAAACCGCAGATGACGGCAGCTATATCATTGTCTTTTTATCTGACGGCATTTCAGCCAGCAAGCTTGAGCTTACCTGGCTCAAATCAGTGGATCAGCCCTATGATTTAGGTGATGAAGAATTTCACATTGCGTTTAAAACCAGCGATTATGCAGCCGCCCACGATCTGCATGCACAGATGGACTGCATCTGCTATGAAAACAAAGAAATGGGCATCTATTTTATCCAGGATCCGGACGGCTACTGGCTCGAAATTGTGCCTGAAAGAAAAAACAAAGATTGACATCAGCCGGA
>CAZLNA010000003.1:7204-22117 GCA_964560485.1 uncultured Desulfobacula sp.
CCTGGGGCTGCGGGTTTATCCCTTGAAATTATTAAAAAAATGACTAATTTCAGTGCTGAGTCTCTTAAAAAAATCTTTATTTTTTCATTCACCTTTAATCGTAAGGAGGAGACAATGACGCCTGAAATTAAAAGAATTCTTTATGCCACCGATCTTTCAGAAAATGCCAGGCATGCCTTCAGCTATGCAGCGGACCTGGCCCGGCGCTATGATGCCAAAATAACGGTTCTCTATGTCATGGAAACCCTGAGTTACCAGGCCGAAGCCCAGGTAAGGGGGATGATGGGCCGGGAAAGGTGGGATCAGTTAAGATCAGAGTATAATGAAAAATCAACTGAAGAGATTAAATCCCGCATCAATGATTTCTGCAGCCGGAAAGGCGGAGAACAGCTTGAGTGCAGGCTTTCTGTAGATGATATCCGCGTGCCCACCGGCACTCCCCATGTTGAAATTTTAAAAACATCAAAAGCGGTCAGTGCAGACCTGATCGTGATGGGCTCCCACGGCTATAACTTGATTGAGGGGTCTTTGATCGGCGGGACAGCCCGGCGGATTGTCAAGGAGAGTGAGACCCCGGTCTTGGTGGTCAGGCTTCCGGGCAGGGATTAATTTTTTTTTGTGCCGTAACTTGTTTTTTCAATTCACGTTCTTATGGTATGTTTATGGGAAGGCTTAAAAAGTTAGCAATAACTTAAAGTCTTCCCTGACAACCAAGATAATTCTGGAGGTGAATATGAAAAATAGTAACTGTGTATCACAGAAAATTTCCAAGTACCTGCTCGGTGCCGTTCTCGGAATCGCTGCACTCGGACTCGTCATCATCGGCGTGACCATTCTGCCCATTATCGGCATTGTCATGGCCATTCCCGTGATTGTACTGGCAGTCTATATTGTCCAGTCCAGGCTCAACAGGGAGTGTGAGATCGACTTTAATGCCGGCTGAGGCAGGGGTTCCGGGGTTATGCCATTTCCTGGAATTCCTTGATTGAGCGTCCCCGGATCGCTTCGGCAATCTCAAAAACATAGTCGTAAATATGCAGGCCTTTGGATGAAGCAATAATTTCGCCGTTCTCCACCCCGATATGCGCTGCGCAGTATTGCTTCATCATCTCAATGGCAGCCAGGTTGGCAGGGAACCCGCCAAAGAGATCCCATGATCTGAAATAGGGGAAAAAGTGCAGTTTGCCGTCCTGCACCCTTGTGTCAATGTGCCGCAGGCAGGGCGGGTCCACAAGAATCATGTCAGCGGGCTGGCCCACCTGGAGAATCATCTGATTATTGCGTTCTCCCTTGTTCTTGTAAGTCCAGATCATCAGTTCCATCTGGTTGACATAAAACCGGCCATCCTCTTCAATCAGGATGTTCCGGTCTTCCCAGATCTCTTTTTCCTGGACCAGGATGTCAGTCATCTGCTTGTAATCGTCCGGCAGGTAATCCATCCGGCATTTGCAGATCCGCTGGCCATAGGTATAGGATTCGCCTTCCTTTTCTTCTCCGGTCATCAGATACGGCAGGTAATCATCGAGATAGCCCTCTTCCACAGGGTCTGGAAATCCCAGGACCGGGTTTACCTTGGGCAGGAGCGGAATGGTTTCAGGGTGCGTGATGTGAATGGTGATATAATCAAATTCCAGCCGTTTCTGGCCGGTGAAAGAGCCCCTGTCGATGGTAAACGATCGTCCTTTTTCCACACACCGGTAAAGGGTTTGAAACCAGGCATCGGAAAGGCTTGTGGCTTTTATGAACAGCGGTTCGAGCATGACGCACTCCTTTTAATTAAACCGTTAAAACAGGAAAGGAAAATATACCGCTTAACACTTAAGGTTTCAAGGTGAAGAAAAAATTCTTTTTCTTTCCTGTAAAGCGTTAGATCTGCTTTATCTGAATTATCCCGGTCATCTCTTGTTCTGTCTTGCATCAAAAACAATTTTTCAGACTCTATTCATTGGGTACGGCACCATGTTTATTGATATTTTCAGCAGATTATCCGGTTTCACCCGGAAAGTATAAACAATTGACTTTTATCAGCTGCCAATGCTACGCTCACCGATCTTTTGCCTGTGCTGCAGGCGGATTCGCCCCGGGATTATCAGGGGCCGGGCTGTTTTTTGCCTGAAATTTTATCATTTGCATCGATACTCATAATAAGAAACGCCCCCGGCCAGTCAATGACTGCACAGCCGCGCTGGTTCAGCTTGACAGTCCGGGTTATGCAGATGCGCTGCCAGATACCAACACAAAATATCCGGGCCGTGGATGCCCGGGCAGGAGGCCCCCTTGCAGAATCGACACTTGGCTGTTTTTACCATCCTGATCCTGACCCTTCTTTTGTTCAGCCCTTCAATTTACCATGCCCGGGCGGCTGCAGGAGACAACACCCTGGGCTCAAAAAAGAGTGCCGGTTCCAATTCTATCGGCGGGCAAACCATCAAGGTCCACATCGACACCCCGGCTGTGATGAATTATTTAAACCCCCTGGCCCGAACCCGGGTTCCCCGGTCCGTGCTGATCAAGGTGGCTGACAACATTGCCCGGACCCTGGCCGCAGAACCGGGCATACCTGAACCATACCGGCGGTCCTGGATCGATACCCGGAGCGGCAAGCCCGTCTACCGGCTCAACCAGGTGGGGAATGCCCGGTGGGCAGGGCAGGTGCCTGCCTCGGTCCAGAAAGCAGTGAGAAAAGCCATTGACCGGATTTCATACCAGGATCCGATCGGGCTTTTTGCCTTTGACAACCCGTTCAGCTACAACCGGGACCGAAAAACGCTCTCCCCCCATTATCCCAAGCGGTTCAGCACAAGAATGCCGGCCAGTACCGGTGCCATCACCGGAGAATGGCTGATAAGCGGTGCAGACGGTCTCTTTGATATTTCCCGGCTTTACCAGGGAAAACCCTTCAGTATTGAAAAACACCGCCGCATCCTGGAAAAGTACCAGATCCTTGCCGCCTCCTACAGCCGGAATCAGGGACGTGCCGTGTCCTACCACTACTTCTGGTTTGAAAAAGCCCCGCCAGGATGGAAAGAAATCCTCAAAGACCTCCCACAGGGCCAGGGCCTGGAAAAAATCGGCCCCCCGGTGTCCATGGCGCCGGATCATATCAACAAAGCCGCTTCAATGATTTACGGGTACAAGGCAGAAGACGCTGCATCCGCGGGCTCCCCGGAGGAAACACCGGACCTGCCGGCCCGGCTGGAGAACCCCGACGGTCTTTACAGTGTGACTGAACAAGGAATTTTCCAGTGCAAGGTGCTGCAAAAGGGTCCCAATAACAGCTATAAGGTTCACTGGCATGTCGTGATGAGCAAAGAGCCCACCCTGCGTCCTGGCCAGCTGGTAAGGGGCGGCTGGTGGTATCCGTCTTTCCAGCAGTTTCACACAGAACCCCATTTTTATTTTGGTCAGGGTCACAGCTGTAACGGCTGGCGGAAAAAAGAGTGGGCCCAATGGTCAGACATTCTTGAACCGGATATTTTAATGACCGGCCAGGGCATGTCTTATCCCGGATACAGATATACGGGCAAATCACCGGCTGAAAGGCGCCATGCCTCAAGAGTATGCGAAAAGGTCCTGGCTGAGAGACCGGGGTGCAAAATCTCCTGCATCAACTGGCTCTACGGCAACCGGATCCCTGAAGTCTACCTGCTCTGGAACAAGGACCAGGCCGTAAGCCTTTATCATTACCTCAATACCCGGGGCGCACGGGTCACGCCCGTATCTGTCATCAAAGCCCAGAACCAGGCCGCCTGGAAAGCCAAACAGGCAGAAAAGCAACAAGAGGCGGCCAAGGAAGAAAAAGTCCGAAAAGCAACCCGCCATTTATCAGAAAAGAGAGGGCAGGTGGATTTTCCAGGGGAACTTTCCATCACCCCGGCACTCCACGATATCCTGTTGGCAAAATTCTACCCCAAGCGGCTCGACCGGCAGATGCTCGAAGCCATGATGAGTTCGCGCTGGAGCTATGAAAAAACCCTGGATCTGCCCCTGGGCGGCCGGTTCTTTAAAAAAGGCGGCCAGGCCCCGACCTATGAGGAATTAGGGCTCTTATCCCCGCTCTTTAAGGAGTGGATCCTGGCCCGGGCCCGGGCTCTGCCTGAAACCCTGATCCTGGATACCCCCCTGATCTATGATACCTCAGGCGCAAGAATAGGCACTCCCTGCCTTGTTTTTCTCAAACAGGACGGTTCTCCGGCCGGAACAAATCCGCACCAGGCCCGGAAAGCAAAACAGGACATCGAGGCGTGTGAAGCCCAGAACCGCAGAGCACTTGAGGCCTTCAACCGCTGCCAGGGGCTTCGCTCTGATCTTGTAAAGGCGAAACAGCACCTGGCAGAGGTCCGGGCAGGCGGCTGTAAAAAGCCGGTGCCTGGCGATCCGGCAAACAGCAGTTCCGGCCCCTGCACCCTTTCTGTAAAACTCACCATGGCCAATTTCAGAACCGAAATGATGAACTGCATCCACCGAACCTGCGGCACGCCCAAACCAGGTGCAGATATCCAGGCCTACCAGAAGTGCGTCCAGGATGTGAGCACTCAGTTTAAAAACGAGATGGCCCGGATGATGGGCCAGCCGGTCCGGCCCCAGCCCAAAGCTGAACCAAAGGATGCCTGCCAGGCAGCAGCAGGCCGGGTGGCACAGATCGAAAAAAGTTTGACACTCAACCAGTGCAGCGCTTTGACAACCCAGCCCCCAACCAAGGACTGCCGCCGTATTGCCGGCAGCAACCGTCCCAAGGCGATGATAGTTGGCCGCATTAATCTTGAACTGATGCTCAAATGCAAGGGCAAATATTCCGTCTTTCACCACGGATTCCGGGAATCTGCAGCTCTCCTACCCGGAAACAAGCCCTTTATCAGAAAGCAGTTCTCTTTTATGCTCTACCCGGACCAACTGATCCTGCCCCATGACCTGCCGGCCGGTGCGAAAAAGGACGGCGCAGGCATGGTCCGCGCCCGGATCCACTTGAAAATAACCGGGCCTGACCCGCGTTCTTTCCGCCGCCATCAGCTCGGTCTGAAGGTGGTGGTCAAAAAAGTGGATTATAAAGACAATTAAAAAAGATCTGAAAAAGGGCTGCAGCAAGAAGGTTTCCATTTGCTGCGCCGGCCCTTTTCAGGCCTCTTGGGTTTGATGGGTGCTACCCGTCCGGACTGTGTCACTCTGATCGCCAGATGGCTTTGCAGGTGAAGGGAAAGAAAGCTTTCCAGAAGCTGCAGATAGAGGATATGGTTTAGTGTCAGGATTTCACTGCCCGGGGTAAAGAGACCAAACACGTCCGCACCATAGAATAAGAGCGCCAGAACGTGATCCTGATACCAGACCGGCATGATAAAGGCTGCACAGACAGCATTGTCTCCGCCCAGCCCCGGCGGTTTGTTTTTCTCCACCAGATGAAAATCACGGACATCGGGCAGATCTGTTTCCCTCATTACTTTTTCTTGCAGCAGCCGCGCCTGCTCTTTTTCAGACGGCAGCATCAGAATATCAGACAGGTCCGGATCAACCCTGAGATAGGTCCGGAACCGGACATCCGGAATCACCAGCACCGACCCTTTCGGAAGGGTCCCCACATGGGATGCAATGCTGTGTGCCGCATCAAACGCCCAGTCATCCAGAGTTCTGGCATCCCTGGATACCTTTTGAATATTAAAGACCTCAGGCCCGGATACCGCGCCCGGCAACAGCAGGGAAAAGAGATGGGGCGGATAAAAATAGACCCGGAAGAGTTCATGGAGATTATCTGTCAGCTCCTGAAGCGAGCCGTTATGCTGATGGAGCAGCGCCAGATCCCTTTTCAGGCGGTCGCCGTCAAATTGAGGGACATTGAAAACCCATTGCCGGATCTGATCCGGCAGACCGATCCGGCTGAATGGTGTTTTTAAAAATTCTGTAATATCAGCTGCCTCGTCATTTTGGGCTCACCCGCATCATGAAGGCGGAAGATGTTTTTTTTGGATTTACGAAATTCAATACCTTATGTGCGGCCCGATTCCTTTGTTCCAGACGGTGTTGACATCACGTTACCATGTGATCTTTCAAATCATCAATCCGGGTCCGTATGATCCCCACTGTAATCCGTGTTTCACGGATTAAACAGACAGCAGCAGCCACCAGGTTCACAACCGCCAGGATCCCGACCAGGATTGCAAAATAACCAATTGCCCTGACCACCAGCGGATCTGCCAGGGCGGAGAAGCTTGCCCCCAGTAGAGAAACAAGGGCGCCGAGTGCAAACCCGCCAAGGGCAAAATAGACAAATCTCATGGAATTGAGCAGCAGGCCGGCCCGTTTTTCGGATAAGTACAATTCCTGGGTCAGGCGCCGTTTTAATTCAATATCACTTTGTTCCGCATCTTCGATCTGCCGGGACAGCTCCCTGGCCCGGTCAATTGCCCTGGCAAACCGGTTGCTCGTACTCAGAATCAGGATGGCACAGGCATTTGTCAGTATGGCCGGAGCAACGATAAAGGTCAGGATGACAAACGGATTGGCTTGAAGTTCGTTAAAGCTGCCGGAAACGTCCATGGTAGCGCTCACAATTATGGGTTCTGGTCCAGATGACTGCCCTGGACAATGTAGCCACAAGATCAGCAGGTGTCAAACCATAACCTTGAACAGGAGGGGATCCATTCCTTTGCCTTTCAGGCTATCCGCCAGGTGCATCGATCCCATCACAAAAAAGAAATTTTGCAGCAGCCAAAAAAATCCGGTTGACAGACTTTTTTGAGACCCGCTCTACTGGTATTCCTCCGGCTGTATCGAAATATCAAACAAAAACGCACTGTTCTTGTCCTTATATCGATAGACCAGTTTCACATCAGCATCCCTGAACCCCTGCATGGACGGATCGGTCTTGGCATAATTCAGTATCGAAGGCCGCAGCTCTTTTTTCAGCGCCTCAATATTGAGCTGGTCCTTAGTGTAATTGATCAATGTATAATTATAGGTAAAGACCATGCCCGGGCCGCCCATTGAGCTGTCAAGGCGTGTTTCCTTGTCAACCATCATGGGCAGGGTGGCGTTCAGATCGCTGGCTGCTTTGGCCAGGGCTTTGTCAAAGGACTCGTCCGGGCCGAAAAAAGAGGTGACAACAGATTTACCGATCATGGAACCGGCTGCAATCGCAGCAATCGTAATGATGATAGAGATGATTTTTTTCACGTATTCCTCCTTACCCGTTTAGTGTGGAAGCCCTTTTATAAAAAAATGCAGGGGTCAGTCAAGTCCGGGCAAACGCCTGCTGACGGTTTTTAAGGCAGCTTCTGCATGGTTCAGCTTTTTAAGCTTACCGCTCCGGCTGGAAAGAATGCCGGCCAGCAAGTTCAATCGAATTTCTATGTTTGCTCATATCACCATTTGCGATTCTACGCAAAGGGTTGAACATTTTTTTATCAGCAGGGCGGTCTCTTTTGGCATGAAATAGAAATTCTATTTAAATACTAAATGAATACAATCAGGATCCGATCATTTTCAAATCAGCTTCCCGTTGGCCACAAGCGTTATTCCGTCAACCATGACATGGGAAACATCAGAGCCCCGTGCCGCATAGACCAGGCTGGAATACGGATTGTGCAGCGGAACCATATGCGGCGTGTCAATATCTACCAGGATGATGTCTGCCTGTTTGCCGCTTTCAATCGTGCCGACCAGATGACCGAGCCCGAGAGCGGCAGCGGCATGGCAGGTCACCGCTTCCAGACAGGTCCTGGCATCCATGACACAGGGGTCGAGCAGGGCCACCTTGTGCAGCTTGGCTGCCGTGTCCATTTCAGAAAAAAGATCAAGGTCATTGTTGGACGCACATCCGTCTGTGCCGAGCCCGACCCTGACCCCGCTGTCAATCAGCTTCGGGACCGGGCTGATGCCGGACGCCAGTTTCATGTTTGATTCAGGACAGTGGGCCACCCCTGCCCCGCTTTTTTTAATGACGGCAATATCTTTGTCATCAATCCATACCGCATGGACCAGCAGTGTTTTTTCATCGAGAAGAGCAAGATCATCAAGGTATTGAATAATGGAACGGCCGTTCAAACCCTGAATCTGGTCTTTTTCGCTGCAGGTTTCTGCCACATGGATCTGAAAAAGCACCCCGAGTTCTGTGGCCGCTTTTTTGGCGGCTGTCAGGGTCTTTTTGCTGCAGGTATAGGGCGAATGGCAGAAGATGGAGGGGGTGAGACGGGGGTAGCGGTCCTGATGGGTTTTGACAAAATCGATGGCTGCTGTGACATTTTCTTCCGGGTCAGGCACGCCGGGTGCGGGAAAATCGATCACGCCCTGGCCGGTTACGGCCCGCATGCCGGATGCATGGAGCGCACCGGCCACCTCTTGCTCATGAAAGTAACCGTCGCAGCAGGTGGTGGTGCCGGAGAGCAGCATTTCTTTGCAGGCATGGGCTGTCCATTGTTCAACCGATGCCGGGTTCACCTGGCTGGCCTCTGCCGGGAAAATATGCTCATTGAGCCAGACATCAAGGGGCAGGTCGTCTGCCAGCCCGCGGAACATGGTCATGGGAAGATGGGTGTGGCAGTTGATCAGGCCGGGCATGATGATCCTGCCGCCGCCATCAATCGTTTCCTTAACATGAATGCCGGAAAAATCAGCGCCCGGGCCGACACCGGCAATGGCGCCGTCCTGAATCAGGACCGCCCCGTCTTTGATCACGTCCTGACCTGGAACCATGGTCAGGACCATGCCGTTTTTTATCAGTGTATCATGAACCACGTTTTTCTCCTGACATGAATTCGGTTTATCAGTAATGCTCCTTTTTAACTCTTTTGCGCCTGCCGGACAATGCAAATTGGAATAAACTCGGGTTGACCCGGGCAGTAAGGAACCTTACCATATGGACAATTATCCATTCAACAGGCAGGGCAGATTTATAGAGACTGCTTGAGATGAGACGTTTAACCAGTCATCCGGAGACCCATGACCCGACAAAGCACTGCAAAAAAAACCGTATCTGTTTTCACCGTTCCCAATATCAGGCGTTTTATTGCCTTCAGGGTCTTTTTCAATTCCCGGTTTTATTACCCGGTCTTTACCATCCTTTTCCTTGATTTCGGCCTTACTGTGGCGCAGTTTTCCATCCTCAATGCGGTCTGGGCCGCCTCCATTGTTCTGGCCGAGGTTCCCCTGGGCGCTCTGGCAGACATCATCGGCAGAAAGCGTCTCCTGGTCGGTGCTGCCGTGATCATGATCATTGAAATCGGGATGATCTGTATTGTGCCGGAAAACCGTCCCACCCTGGTCTTTATTGTCTTTCTGGTCAACCGGATCCTGAGCGGTGTGGCCGAGGCAGCTGCCAGCGGTGCTGACGAAGCCATTGCCTATGACGCCCTGGCAGCCGAAGGGCTCAAGGATCAGTGGGGACGGGTGCTCGAACTGCTCATGCGCTTCCAGTCCATCGGTTTCATGCTCTCCATGAGCATTGGCGCGGCAGTCTATGATCCCGGGCTGATGACCGCCATCTGCCAGAAACTCGGGCTGACGCTCTCCCTGAGTCAGGAGACCACCATGCGGTTTCCGCTCTACCTGACCCTGATCCTCTCTTTGGGCGCATTGACCGCAACCCTTAGAATGACCGATACAATGGCGCCTTCGGGCAGCAGCACCCCCGGCCAGATCCGGCAGGCCGTTGCCCTGACCTTAAAAGCCGGCCTCTGGATCATGAAAACCCCGTTTGCTTTATGCGTCATTTTGTTCGGCATGGTCTTTGACGGCATCATCCGGATGGTCATCACCCTGTCGAGCCAGTATTACCGGATAATCGAACTGCCGGAATCGATTTTCGGACTCATCGGTTCCCTGGTGGCAACCCTTGGCATCATTGTGCCGAAAGCAGCCAGGAAGCTGGCGGAGCACGCACCTTTGACCGCGCCCCTCTGGATCACTGCCGCCCTGACCCTGACAGGGCTTTCGACCATGAACCGCTTCTGGCCCTACGCAGGCATGGTCCCGGCCCTGATCACGTTCAGCGCCATGTACTTTAACGGCTTTTTTGTCAGCTACCATCTCAACCGGACCGCCTCGTCAGAACAGCGGGCAACCGTTCTAAGCTTTAAAGGGCTGGCCTATAACATTTCCTACGGAGTGCTGGGCACCTTCTATGCCCTGATCCTGAAAACCGGGAAGCAGGGCCTTGAGATGACCGGCAATTTAGAGGACCTTGTGTTCACCAGGACCTTTTTCTGGTTCCCCCTCTCCTTTGTGGTCCTTTTTTTCCTTGTGCTGATCGCAGCCCGCCTCTTTTTCAAACCCAGTCTGCCAAAACCCTGAATCCCGTAACTGCTGATGCTTTGGCCTTGACAACAGGGCCATATTCCTGTTTATCTTATTGGGCTAGATAGAGGTACACGCCGGGTAAGCCGGAGAACAGGACAGGGATGCATCATTCACCAATGGAAGATGACAACAAAAAACTCAACGCCATTGAAAAAACAATGGAGATCATCCTAAAATTCCAGGAAGTCAAACGCTCCTGGGGTATCCGTGAACTCAGCGCAGCACTCGGAATCAGTCCGGCAACGGTCCAGCGGATCCTCCAGATCCTGAAAACCTATGAATTTGTGCGGCAGGATCCTAAAACCCGCCAGTACTTTATCGGCAATGTCTATTACAGATTCCTGGAAAACCTCAACTATGCCAATGACCTGGTCCGGATCGGACGGCCTTTTCTCGAGGAAGTGGCCGCAGCCACCCTTGAAACGGTCCATTTAAGCGTCATTGAGAAAAATTACCGGATCTGTATCGACCATATTGAATCACCCAGGGTCCTGAAGGCGGGCATGCCCATTGGAAACAAGGCCCCGCTTCACTGCGGCGCTTCTGCCAAATGCCTGCTGGCGTTTTCGTCTGAAGATTTCCAGGACAACTATATCCGGTTGGCCAAATTCGAACCGCTCACCCAGAACACCATTATTCTGACCGGCAAACTGTTTGAGGAGCTTTATAGGATCAAGGACCAGGGTTTTGCCATCAGCCTGGGCGAACGCACGCCCGGCCTGGGCTCCATCAGTGCCCCTGTTTTTGATTTTAAAGGAGAGATCCTGGCCAGCTTCAGCGTAGCCATCCCTGAAGTACGGCTCAAACAGAAAGAGCACCTCGACAAATGCATCAAGATCCTTGTGAGTGCGGCAAACGATTTTTCCGCTGCCATGGGCCGCCTTGATGAACACTGATCTGATGCCGGCATAAAATCCCAAAGGAGAACCATATGGATTTTCAATTATCCAAAGAACTGCAGATGCTGCAGAAAGAAGTCCGTCATTTTGCCAGAAAAAAAATTCTCCCCCATGTGGATGAATGGGATGAACAGCACTACCTGCCGGTTGAAGAGGTCTTAAAGCCGCTCGGCGACCTTGGATTTTTCGGCACGGTGATCCCTGAAGAATACGGTGGTGATCAGATGGGATTCCTGGCAGCCATGATCGTGACCGAAGAGATCGCTAAAATCTCTTCCTCGCTCCGGGTCCAGGTCAACATGCAGGTCCTCGGGTGTGCCTACACCATCTTCCGCTACGGGTCTGACACGCTCAAGGAAAAATATATTGATAAACTCTGCAGGGCGGAATACATCGGCGGCTTTGCCATCACAGAACCGGATGCCGGATCAGACGTCATGGCCATGACATCCACGGCCGAAGACAAGGGCGACCACTGGCTGATCAACGGGTCAAAAACCTGGATCTCCAATGCGGGCGTGGCAGATGTCCTTATCTATTACGCCTATACCGATAAGGCTGCCGGTTCAAAAGGCCTCTCTGCCTTTGTGATTGAACCGAAAAATTTTGACGGCATCAAAACCTCCGGCCTGGACAAGCTCGGCTCCCATTCCTCCCCTACCGGAGAGGTCTTTATGGACAATGTCAAGGTACCCATTGAAAACATCCTGGGAAATCCCGGAGACGGTGCCAGGATTGTCTTTTCATCCCTGAACCAGACCCGTCTCTCCGCGGCTGCGGGCGGTGTCGGCCTGGCCCAGGCCTGTCTCGATACAGCCGTCAAATACTGTAATGAGAGAAAACAATTTGGCAAGAAAATCGGGGAATTCCAGATGAACCAGGACATGATCGCGCAGATGGCTGCCCGGATTGAAGCAGCCCGGCTTGTCACCTACAAGGCGGCATGGGCCAAGGATCAGGGAAAACTGAACAACGGCCTTGATGTGGCCATGGCCAAATACCTGGCAGGCGAAGCCGCGGTCGAAGCGGCCGGTTTTGCCATGAAAATCCTGGGCGCATACGGGTATTCCACAGAATACCCTGTGGCCAGATATTACAGGGATGCCCCGACTTATACCATGGTGGAAGGATCATCCAATATCTGCAAGTGGATCATTGCCCTGGACCAGCTCGGATTCAGAAAAGCGAACCGCTAACCCCTTATCCGGATAAAGCAATTGCCAGGAGAAGAGATGGATAAAAAAAAGACGGCCCAAAAAACCCGGGAAACTGCTGACCTTTATTTTTCAACGGTCAAGGATGAAGACAGGCCTTATCCCCTCTGGGCCCATTTTGACCCTGACCTGGCAAAAGAGATGTCGCTGTACATCACCGGCAAGGTCTATGCCAGGCAGAAAATCGACCATCCCACCCGGCAGCTGGTCACTGTTGCGGCCCTGACCGCCCTGTCAAAACCGGAGGAGCTCAAACTCCATGTCCATGCGGCCTTGAATGTGGGGTGCCCAAAAGAGGATATTGCAGAAGTGATGTTTCAGACCAGTATTTATGCGGGTGTGCCGGCCACCAATACAGCTTTGAAGGTTCTTAAGGCCGTCCTGGAAGAACGTGAAGAATAGCCCTTTCTGGAAAAAAATCGTTTGAGTGGGGATCAGAATTGGTTAGAGGCGTTCTTACCCCTTCGGATTTCTGTTGACTGGCCCGGATACCTGCAGGCGTGACCGGGTGAGCGCCGGGCCCTTGTCACCGGGTTTCAAATTTATAGCCGCTGCCGTATACAGAAACAATCACATTCTCATTGGGCAGCAGCCCACTGATCTTTTTTCTCAGGTTCTTGATATGGGTATCAATGGTCCGGTTGTATCCGTCAAATTGATATCCCTGGACTCTTTCGAGCAGGTCTTTTCGTGAAATAATGGTGTTGGGCGCTGTCATCAGGGATCGGATGATACCGTATTCAGTCGGTGTCAGGGAGATGGGCGCATGGTTGATCCACAGTTGCTGGGTGGTCTGGTCCAGTGAAAAAATGCCGACTTCGAGTTTCCGGCAGATGCCGCTGTTGGAGCTGCGCCTTAAAACGGTTTTCACCCTTGCGACCACTTCTTTCGGGCTGAATGGTTTCAGGATATAGTCGTCTGCCCCAGCGTCCAGCCCGTTGAGCACATCATCTTCAGACACCCTGGCGGTCAGCATGATCACCGGGGTGGCATATTTTTCTCTTAATTCCCTGCACACCGTGATACCGTCTTTTTCAGGCAGCATGACATCAAGGAGAATCAGGGCCGGCTCTTTTTTTTCAACAAAGGAAAGCACCTGATCCCCCCTGCCGATCACCGCCGTATCAAACCGGTCCGTTTTCAGGTAGTCCGCCAGCAGTGCAGAAATTTTCTTATCATCTTCAACAATCAGGACGAGCGGTTCAGAATTCATGATTCCTCCAGCGGCAGTACAAGGGTAATGCCAAGACCGCCGGCCTCTGAAAGGCTGGCAAAGATATCGCCGCCATGGGCCCTGGCAATGGTCTTGCAGATTGAAAGCCCTAATCCGGTCCCGCCGCTTTCCCGCTGTCTGGCGGCATCAAGCCTGAAAAGACGGTCAAATATCTTTTCCAGACAGTCTTCAGGCACACCAGGGCCGGTATCCTCTATGACAATGGTCACGCTCTGGTATCCGGCATCGCCGTTCACCCGGATCAGCCCCGGTGACTCGGTGTATTTGATATTATTCTCGATGATATTTGAAAACAATTGCCTGAGCCGGATCTCATCAGCCATGACCCGGATTTTCGGCAGGTTGTCTAATATATCAATTTTTAACCCGGCATTTTCCAGCCGGGATCCAAAAGAGTGGAGAACCGATGATACTATTTCAAACGGATCCACTGCCTGCTTTTTCAGCACCAGGGCTTGGGTATCTGCGCTGGAGATCATATGCAGGTCATTGACAATTTTTTCCAGATGAATCACCTCTGCGTGAAGTGAACGGATCTGCTCCGGACAGGTGGGTCTCACCCCTTCCAGGAGGGCCTCGATTTCTCCTTTTAAAACAGCAAGCGGGGTGCGCAGTTCATGGGAGATATCCACAATCCACTGGCGGCGCATGGTTTCAAACCGTTCAAGGGTCTGTGCCATCCGGTTAAAATCGGCTGCCAGCCGGCCGAGTTCATCTGTGGTCCTGACTTTTATCCGCGTGCTGAACTTAAACTGCGCCAGGGCATCGGTTCCCCGGGTGAGTTCATCCACCGGAGAAAGGATGTGCCTGGAGAGCAGGTAGGAAACCACTGCTGCAAGGATGAACAATACCACACCCAGTGTGTAAAAAGTTCGCAGCCGGGTTTTCACCATTGAATGATGAAACAGCGGCGGCGGATGTTTCATTTTTTCAAATACCAGCCACCCGACAATCTGCTGGTCAGCCCGGACCGGGTACCCGCTTTCCGGTTTCAGATCCATCTGCGGCCCGGCCACCCGGGTCCGGTCTGCAGAGAAAAGGACCAGGCGCTTATGGGGCGGCTTGAATGCCTCGTTTTCAAATACCGGCGGTCCCGGATGAAGCGGAAAAGGGAAGAGCGGTGCATTGCTGTGAAGGATATCCAATACAAAGTCCTCAAAAAAGCTCAAGGATTTTTCAAAACGGTGCCAGCCGCTGCTGCGCCGGTATTCTGCTGCCATTTCCCCTGCCAGCAGCGTGAGCATCCGTTCCTGCATCTTCTGCTCGGCCTGTTTGAAATGCA
>CAZLNA010000004.1:0-20814 GCA_964560485.1 uncultured Desulfobacula sp.
CCTCTGATCGCCGTTGTTTCAGGTATCGTCCTGATGAAACAGGGAGGGCAGCCCCTTTACAAGACGGTTGCCTTGACCATTATCACTGCCGGCAGTCTCGGCCTGGTCCTCGGTGTGATGCTGCCAGGACACCGCCTGATTCAGGCCGGGTTGCAGACCGGGCTTCTCGATCCCATTCCCCTGGTGTATCGGTCGTTTTCATTGGTGGTGCTCCCCCTTCTGGGGTCCGGCTCAGACATCATCGTGGTGACCGGCGGACTGATTACCGGCAGTGTGTTTGTGCTGGTTCTCGGCCTCTCTGCCTGGCGCCCGAGGTTTTACTGCCGGTATCTGTGTCCTTTAGGCGCATTGTTCGGCTTTACCTCAAGGTGGTCCCTCTGGCGGATGGGGCGGCAGGATGAACACAAGGATGCCTGCACCGGCTGCGGCCGGTGTGATCATCACTGCGAAGGGGCCTGCGCCCCGGCAGATCAGATTCACTGGTCTGAATGCCTGCTCTGTTACAACTGCAAAGACGACTGTCCGGAGGCGATTCTCGGTTACAATCCCTTGCCGTCCACCACCGGTGAAACCACAGGGCCTGATTTAAACCGCCGCAATGTGATGATTGCCGGTGCCGCCGGCGCACTTATCCTGCCGCTGGTCCGCCTGGGAGATCCCCTTGGAGTGGGGTGGCGGCCTGATCTGGTCAGACCGCCCGGTGCGCTCACAGAATCCGAATTTCTCAACCGCTGCATCAAATGCGGCCAGTGCATGCGGGTCTGCCCCACCCACGTGATTCAACCGGCCATAGTGGAAGCCGGTATAGAGGGGCTGTGGACACCTTATCTTGATTTCAGGCTCGGCACCAGCGGGTGCCAGCACAATTGTATTGCCTGCGGCCATGTCTGCCCCACCGCCGCCATCCGGCCGCTGGCCCTGGATGAACGCATGGGTACAGGTCCTTTCAGCCAGGCCGGCCCCATCCGGATCGGGACCGCTTTTGTCGACCGGGGCCGCTGTCTGCCCTGGGCCATGGGAACCCCCTGCATTGTCTGCCAGGAGAACTGCCCGGTCAGCCCCAAGGCGATTACCACCCGGACCGTGCTCGAACCGCTGGCCGGTCTTGACCGGCTGAAAGTGTCCCGGACCGGATCTCGGTCAATTCATGCAGATCTGCCCGAAACCCGAAGACCCCTGGCAGGAGGAGACTACTTTCTCATCGGTCCTGCCGGTATTCAAAACGCCCTGCGGATCACCGGCCTTCAGTCAGGCCGGATCGAACTGGCAGATGATCCGGCTTTGGCCGCACTCGAGCCAGAGACAGCGGCTTCGGTCCATGTTCTGCTGCAGCAGCCGTTTGTCGACCCCAACCAGTGCATTGGTTGCGGTGTCTGCCAGCACGAGTGCCCGGTGCGGGGCAGGGCAGCCATCCGTGTGACCTCTGAAAACGAAACGCGAAGCCGGTCCCATGCCTTGCTGGCCGGGGCCGGCCCGTCATAAACAACGCCTATTAAATAAGGAGTAGGGTTATGAATAATGAAAGTTCAGGTATCAAACGTCGCAGGTTTTTAAAAATACTTGGGGCAGCCGGTGTGGGCGGTATGGTCAGTACGCTCATCAAACCCGGAAACGCTGGCGCTGCTCCCATGAACGTCAGCACGAGGCCGTTTGGCCGTACCGGTATTCAGGTGCCGATACTGTCACTGGGCACCATGTTCGATACCGGCGCAAACCAGCTGCTGCTCCGCCAGGCAGTTAAATGGGGGGTGACTTACTGGGATACTGCCCAGTACTACAACCGGTGGGGCAGTGAGCCCGGGATCGGAAAATACCTGGCCAAATTTCCCCAGGACCGGAAAAAAATCTTCCTGGTCTCCAAATCCACCAGGCGGGATCCGGCTGGCCTGACCGCAGAACTTGAGGATTCCTTGAACAATCTTAAGACGGATTATCTTGATCTTTTTTTCATCCATGCGGTGGGCGATGCCAAGTCTGAAATGACACCTGAGATCAGGTCATGGGGCGAGAAAATGAAATCAAAGGGAAAGATCCGTCTCTTCGGGTTCAGCACCCATTCCAATATGGCCAGATGTCTTTCCCACGCAGCCACCCTTGGCTGGGTGGACGGGATCATGACCACCTATAATTATAAAGTCATGGTCAAAGATGACATGAAGCGGGCAATTGACGCCTGCCACAAAGCAGGCATCGGGCTGACTGCCATGAAAACGCAGGCATCTTCCTCCTGGGTCAACACAGGATCTCAGAGTCCGGAGGGCCAGGCCCTGGCCCAGCGTTTTATGGACAAAGGAGTGACAAAAGAGCAGGCCAGCCTTCTGGCCGTATGGACAGACGAGCGGATCGCTGCCATCTGTTCCCAGATGAACACCATGACCATCCTTAAAGCCAATACGGAAGCTGCTGTGAACCAGTCAGGCCTGACAGCCTCAGACCGCCGCTACTTTGACGCCGAAGCCCGGGCCACTGAAGCCCATTATTGCGCCGGCTGCACCCGCACCTGCCAGGCAGCACTCCCAACTGACGTGCCTGTGGGCAGAATCATGCGGTGCCTTATGTATTCGCGCAGCTATGGGGATCATTTTCATGCACAGGTGGAATTTCAGGATATCCCTGAATCTGTCCGCGCCCGGCTCGCCACCTTTGACTATTCGGCAGCTGAGCGTCAATGCCCCCATGGCATGCCCATCAGCAGACTGATGACCGAGGCAGCGGAGCTTCTTTCCTGATTGGCCTTTGGAATAAACAGGGTCAGCGTAAAATGGCATGCCATGGTATAAAAGTTCATTTTGCGCTGACCGTCATTTAAAATAATTACGTATCGTACCCGGGATGGGGTATTTTCAGGATTGGCAGAGCTGGGGAATTTGCCCAAATCGCTTCTGATTATTGAGCGCCCCCTGTTTGGCAAATCCGCGTGTGTAAGGGCACTGAAAAACAGGAAGAAAAAAAAATACAGGGCCAGAATAATTTAAGGACGGAGGAACGGATATGTATTTGATGAAAATGAAACGTATCTCACGCAATAGTTTCTTATTATTCATAGCACTGGTTATGGCGCTGGGGACTGGCTGCGCTGTGGTGCCGTTGAGAAAGCCTGTACCAGAAGCGCTTGTCGATGAGGTGACCCCATCTGATATGCCCCTGGTCCGGGTCTGGGGAGATATTAAACCCAAACATTATGATCAGTGGTATTCATTGCCCCAGGATGAACTGAAAAAAAGATTTCCAGGGATTTTTGGAAAATCCCATGCCTATCTGGCATTGTCCGGAGGGGGCGCTGACGGCGCCTTTGGTGCAGGGCTGCTGAATGGCTGGACTGCTGCGGGGAACCGCCCTGAATTCACCATCGTTACAGGCATAAGTACGGGTTCACTCATTGCCCCTTTTGCTTTTCTCGGTCCTGAATACGACCCCATTCTCAAGGAAATTTACACCCAGAACAAAACCGAAGATCTCATTGAATCGCTGTATTTAGTCCAATTAATTGGATCACAGTCCTTGCTGAATACAGCGAAACTGCGAAAGAAAATTGCCCAGTATATGACGCCTGAAGTGGTAAGGAAAATTGCAGTTGAACACAAAAAAGGCCGGCGCCTCCTTATCGGGACGGTTAATTTGGATGCTGCAAGGCCTGTTATCTGGAGTGTCAGCAAAATTGCCACCCTTGACAGGCCTGAAGCCGTTGAACTGATCTGTGACATTATGCTGGCGTCTGCATCCATACCCGGTGCATTTCCGCCAGTCTACTTCAAGGTCCGATCAGAGAACGGAGAAACTTTTGATGAGATGCATGTGGATGGCGGTACAGCCAATCAGGTCTTTTTATATCCTGCAGGCATTAACTGGGGAAAAGCCATGAAAAAGCTCCAGGTGACAGGACAGCCTGCAGCCTATGTTATCCGAAATACGAAAATTTCCCCGGTTTATGAACCTGTAAAACCCAAACTTCCCATGATAGCAGGGCGTTCAATCTCCTCGCTGATCAGAACTCAGGGGTTTGGTGACATTTTTCAAATCTACTATACCTCTCAGAGAGATGGCGTTGATTTCAATCTTGCATATGTGCCTGACAGTTTTGACATAGAATCTAAAGATTTTTTTGATCAAAACTATATGACTCAATTATATGAACTGGGCTACAGGATGGCTAAAGATGGCTACCCATGGGAGAAGACACCACCCGGCCTGGGTGATGCTGCCAGGTAAAGGAGCTGATCTGTGACATTCACAGCAAAGGTCATATCAATATTTTTGTTCCTGTTTTTTATCACTGCTCCGGTTGCCCTGTCTGAGGAAAAAATACACTGGCTGGTGACCCACTGGCCGCCATGGATGATTCTTGAAGGTGAGGATGCGGGTAAGGGCCGTTTCAATCACTTGCTAAAAACGATCAAAAAAAATATGCCCCAATATACTCATGTTGATGTAAACATGAATTGGGCGAGATTCTGGCATGAAATGGACAATCAAACCAATTTTTGCAATATTTTCGCATTTAAAAGCGGTAAGCGCGAAAAAGTGGTCTATTTTTCCAAGCCGCATACCTTTGTTCTCCCAAATGCCATCATTATGAGAAAGTCGACCATTGAAAAATTGGGAAATCCGAAGCGCTATTCCATTGTTGCGCTTTTAAAAGATAGGCGTTTTGAAGGGGTTGCAGAAAAAAACCGGTCTTTTTCAGCAAGCTTTGATCTGATTCTCAAGCAATACGAGCCCGGTTCCAATCTTCTGCGGGTGGGTGCCAGTGCGGCGTCCATAGTGGGAATGGTTGCCTCCGGGAGAGTCGATTACACAATTGAATACCCCATTGTCGCGGCCTTCTATGGAAAAAAGTGGTCCAGGAAAGTTGATGCTCTTTCTTCTATTCCCATCATTGAAATGGACACCTATGCAAATGTTCATATGGCATGCACAAAAAACGAATGGGGCAGAAAAATCATTGATCAGTGGAATGCCGCACTCGATGAGATTAAACCCGGCCGGGAATATCGGCGCTTGACTGAAATGGGCCATACGGATAAGGGAGAGCTTGAAATAATTCGTCAAAACTACAACGCTTTTATACAGTCAGATTAATGCTTATAACTTTTGTTTGTGAAAGCTTTCATCTATCTGAAATAACAACTTTTCAGTAAAACAGGGTTGTGGTCTATTGGACGTTCTTTTTCCGAAGCGTATGTTATGCCGGCCTTTAAACTAGGGCTTGATAAACCATTTTTCATTGCCATAGAGTTTTTCATAACACTCATCACAGATACTGTGGGAAAAAGTCGCGCCTGAACGGCTTTCAATATAGGATTCCACCCGGTTCCAGTATCCTTTATCATCTCTGATTTTACTGCAGTTCGAGCAGATCGGCAGTATGCCCTGCAGTTTTTTAACCTCTTCGTTTGCCTTGAGCAGTTCTTTGTTCTTTTCTTCAAGCGCTTTGATCTTTTCAGATAAAAGGTTGCCGATATTTCCGCCGATGGAGATGATAATGGTTGTCATTAACAGGAAGGTCACAAGATAACTTGACCATGATTCAAGTGAGTTTGTGTGCTGCTCGAAATCCGGCACAAGCGGAAGGATACCTGTCATGCATAAAACTGCGCAGCCAAAAAGGATGGAACCGCAGATAAAATGGATCATAAGAGCTGATTTTTTTTCTAAAAAAGTGACCCCGATAAATACGGTCAGGATTAAGAATTCAGCAATGAAGCTGACCATTCCGAAATTTGATCCTGTAGAAACAGCAAGGCTGATAAAGAAGACAATTAAAAAAAGAACCTTAAACAGATACGGCAGTCTGGGTGCGTTGATGGAAATAACAAAAAGAAAAATCCCGGCAATGATATAATAATTAAAAGACGGGATCCATCCAAGGATGAAATAGCGGGAAAGGTTGATCAGCAGAACCGGAAAAACAATATAGCTTAAGAAACGGTACACCCGGTTAATCAGGAATTCCTGGGCTTCTCTGTGGCTTTCCAGTCTCATATCGCCTCCCTTGCCTTGAACCGTCCGGTTTTCATCAAGGCGCGTCTCCTTAATCAGTGACAAGATGCGGATCTTTATATGGTCTGACCAAACATATCTCTATACGAACGGGTTTTCAAATTTTTTTATCATTTTTTTTGGGGTGGATCAGAACCTGAAAAATTGATCCTTTATTATAAAAACTATTGAAACAAGGAGTGGATGCAATTAAGCTGCATTATATGGAGCGCCCCGTGTGTGCGGTTTAATCCCATGCATATTTTACACGGGGAATGTTAGATAAAACCCCCTGATGAAAGGAGAAAGAAAATGGCGAATTGTTGTGATATGAAAGAAGGCGATGTTTATTACTGCAAGGCATGCGGACTTGAACTGAAAGTAGCCAAACCCTGTACGTGTAAACCCGGATCAGAAGATGCCTGTTCCGTTCCCTTGTCATGCTGCGGACAGGAGATGAGCAAAAAATAGTGATCGATATTGCCGAGATTAAAGCAAAAAGAGTTAAAACAACCATCTTGAGCGGATTTCTCGGTGCGGGCAAGACAACCCTGCTCAATCATATCATCCGGCAGAACCAGGAAAGCCGGATCGCGATCCTGGTGAATGATTTCGGGCAGATCAATATTGACAGCGATCTGATCCTCAGCCGTGATGAAAACAAACTCGACCTGACAGGCGGCTGCATCTGCTGTACCATCCAAAAGGATTTGCTCACCGGTGTGATCAACCTGATGAAACAGGATGAGAAACCGGATCATATCATTGTGGAGTGCAGCGGTGCAGCAGACCCTTCCCAGGTATTAAATACACTTTCATCGCCACTGCTCAAGTTTCACCTTTATGTGGACGGTCTTTTTACCGTCATTGACAGCAGCCAGCTGCTCAGATCGGATAAGGCCTGCCAGGATCTCCTGGAATGTCAGATCAAACCGGCCAATCTTCTGATTTTGAACAAAATCGACCTCATTGATGTCCAGACCCTTAAAGCGGTAAAAGAATATGTAAGAAAGATTTCCCCAAAAGCGGTCATGCTGGAATCAGCCCAGTGCCAGGTGCCGTTCGATCTGATTTTCGGGTTTAAAGATCTTCCTGAACTCAAAAGATCAGGGAAATTAAAAGAAATGGATGTTCATGTTCACAGCGCTGATGAGCCGGCAGGCGTGGTAGAGATTCTGCCCTCAGTGCCTGCACAAGAAAAAAGTATCAAACATGATCTGGTATTTGAATCATATAGTTTCAGATCTGCGGCACCTTTTTCCAAAACAGCATTTAACACCCTGCTGGATGATATCCCTGCAGATATCATCCGGGCAAAAGGGTTTGTGTTCTGGGATGATCCTGAAGATCCCCTGGTGCTTTTGAATCTGGTGGGACAGTGGATTGACATTGATGTGTTTATTAAAAAAGAAGAGGCACAGATCACAGAAACGCGTCTTGTTTTCATCGGCAAACCGGGCTGGAAAAAGAAGTACGATGTTGAACGCAAATTAAATGACTGCCTGATCCAAAGCGAATCAGACCATACACCCGGCAATTGACCGGTTTGTATGAAAAATCATCTCTAACAGTGAATAGAAAAACCGGTTGACATATGCATATGTGTGCATTAATGTATTTTTCATGGAAATAATCTATACCAGAAAACAGCTTGAAATTGCCAACCAGCTTTCGGGGGCAATGGATTCGAAGTTTTTTAAATCACTCAGCGAGCCGGTACGGGTGGATATCATGCGGTTTCTCCTGCTGAACGGTCAATCCGATATTGCCACCATTGCGGAGAATATGCCGCAGGACCGGTCTGTGATTTCCCGCCATCTTACTTTGATGCAGGATGTGGGGATTCTTGTTGGCCGTAAACAAGGACGGCACATGGTGTATATGCTCAATGCCGATCATTTTTTGGAACGCTTCAGATCGTTGACCACGCTGCTTGAAACCTGTGTCCGAGAATGCGGGCCGATCTGCTGTAAATGAGGTTAAAAAAATTTGAAACAAAGTATGCATTTGTGTGCACAAAAACTCAAGAAGGAGATTGACATGGAACAGAATGAGATCATACGGGAACGCGTCAGAAAAGATTACGGGGCGATTGCGTCTGCTGGAGAAAAAAGCTGCGGCTGCGGGTGCGGCAGTACCGGCCTTGATGCCACAGAGATGTCCAGGCTTGCCGGATATTCGGACAGGGAGATGAATACCGTTCCGGACGGTGCAAACCTCGGGCTCGGATGCGGCAGCCCTTCGGCACTGGCAGGCATCAGACCCGGGGAAACGGTTGTGGACCTGGGTGCCGGTGCTGGATTTGACTGTTTTCTGGCTGCCGGGAAGGTCGGGCCCGAAGGTCGTGTTATCGGGGTTGACATGACCCCGGAAATGGTTTCACGGGCGAGACGGAACAAGGAAAAGGTCAAAGCAGAGAATGTCAGTTTCCGCCTCGGTGAGATTGAGCATCTGCCTGTGGGGGATAACACCGCAGATCTGATCATTTCCAACTGCGTCATCAACCTGTCACCGGAGAAGAGATCCGTATTCAAAGAAGCGTTCCGTATCCTGAAGCCCGGCGGCCGCATCGCCTTCTCTGATATTATTGCATTAAAACCCCTGCCCGGGAAAATTGCCGATGATCTGGCAATGATTTCTGCATGTGTCGGCGGTGCCGCCACCGTGGCAGAGACAGAAATGCTGCTGGCATCTGCAGGATTTCACCGGATAAAGATTAGTACCCGCAAAATCAGCCAGGACGCGGCTGATGCCATTCTGCCGGAAAGCGGGATTGAAAGATATGTGGCACCGGCAGATATTACTGCGGTCAAGGAGGCGGATAAATGCACAGAATAAATCGATTAATGATCATAGAGCGCATCAGAAATGTATTGGATCTGGGATATTTTACAGAAGTTTTTTTCAGAGCATTGAAAAAGCAATTGGAGATGGGACCGGAAGAATTTGTCAGACGACTGCTGAAGGCGAGGGGGTTTTCCCTGCTCACGCCGCCAGGTTACGAAACCCTGGCCCAGAAGTCCTCAAATGTCATCACCATTGACCTGAGGGAGAAAAATCAGTTTCAGGCAGGGCACATTCCCGGAGCAATATCCCATCCGTTTGATGATTTTCTCAGAGCTGTTCTCATTGAGGGTCAGTACCGGGATCGCTTGCGTTCACCTGTGATCCTTGTCTGCGATACCGGCCATATGAGCCGGGTGGCGGCAGCAATATTATTTGAGGCCGGATTTCAAAACCTTTACAGCATCAGCCGGGGAATGAGGCGGATGAACCGCTGGTTCCGTCTTAAAGAGGTTCATTTCCGGACAGGGGGTAGAAGATGTGCCGTCTGTCGTAAATTGACATTCAGATGATAGATTTGAAAGAGCAGGGCAGCAGAATTATTCAACCGTCAGTTAATGGTATCTGCCAATCCAGACAGGTCATAATAATTTGATCCTGACTTTCTAACCGGGTTCAGGCCTGCTGATGATATACAGCCCGACCAGAATAAACAGGACCGACACACTGCCTGAAAGCAGGGTGTTCTCTGACAGCCGGTACAGAACCACCCAGCTGGCAGTCAACATCAGAAGGGCTGTGATTTTACGCTTTCGCGAAATGGCCTTCAGCTGATGCCAGTCAATGCGTATCTTTCCAAAACCGGGGTGGGAATAGAGCCATCGATGCAGTCTGGCAGACCCTCTGGCTGCACACCATGCAGCCAGCAGCAGGAAGGGCACGGTTGGCAGACCCGGAATAAAGATGCCGATGACAGCGAACACCAGAAAAATATACGCCAGCACCATTGCTGCGAGCTGTTTCATAAGGATATTCTAAATTGAATGAACTGCCAATGCAATGATCAGGGGATGAATGACGGATTTTTTTTATTCATACGTTTATTTTAAGATGATGCCTTTATCCTGGTTTGCTTGAGGATGCATAATGCACAGATGCTGCAATATGCATCGCTTCATGATATTTGATTTGTTTCAGATAACAGTCTGAACTTATGTGATAAATTCAGACTTTCCAGATATGCCATACCTGAGTGGTGCATTCTGCACCATTTGATTCGAGCGCCTTAAAAAATCAAAAGCCGCGTTTCTGAAATTTATTATTTATATCAATATGTTATCACAAAAAGAGAAAGTTATGGTATTGGCCTGATTCTTGTATTTTCAACAGACAGCAACACTGACGCTGGTTCTTTTGTAAGCGTTGCTGATAGAGAATGATGATTTTTACAAGAAAAGGAGATGTATCATGGCTGAAAAACAATTGAAAGTGCCAAAGGTGTTTAACATGTCAGCGGATCAATGTGTCTGGGCCAAGACTGGCGTAATCGGGCCGACAGCATGTATCAATGCGTTCAACTGCCTTGACTGTCCTGTGGATCGAAAAATGCAGAATCGTGTAAAGCACAGGCGCCTGGCGCAGGGACCGGGACGGGGCATGTCGCCGGAATTAAAAGAAACACTGCACCGGACGTCAAATGATCGCAGGTGCCGGCATATGCTGTCCGGAAGGGTGGCAAACAAAAGCTGTCCCTATGATTTTGACTGTACGTCCTGCAATTTCCAGCAGATGATGGAAGACGAAGCGCTCAATGCCGGCAGCCAGCCGGGTTCTGTGGAATCTGTTGCCGGGTTTGAAATGGTCAAAGAGTATTACTTTCATTCCTGCCATGTCTGGGCAAGGGTTGAATATGGCGGCAGGGTCAGAATCGGACTGGATGATTTTGCCATCCGGCTTCTGGGAAACCTGGACCGGATTGATCTGCCGGACCTTGGTAAACGAATAAATACGGATACGACGTCAATTGTTGTGTATCGAAAACATCTTAGACTGAATCTCTTGACGCCGCTAAAGGGAGTGGTTGTTGCTGTAAACCCTGCTGTAAGGGAGAATAGAGGTGTCATCAGTCAATCTCCCTATGGAGACGGCTGGCTTATGGTGATAGAACCCCTGCGTCTGCAGAAAGACCTGAAGCAACTGTTCTTTGGAAATAAAGGGCTGGAATGGATGGAAGAAGAAAGCAGCCGGCTTGCCGCAATGGTTTCAAACAGCAGTGGGTATAAAATGGCTGCCACAGGCGGGCGTGCCTTGCCTGATATTTTAAGCCGCTTGCCCGAGGATTCATGGGAGCGTGTGGCAGCTGCATTTTTACAACCGGCTCAGGAGAGTACGGCAATTGCTGCAAAGCGCTAACTGCAGGCTGTCCAGGCGCGAAAGGCCAATGGAAAAACTCATGATGCAGCGCTCATTCCTGCAGTGTGAAAATCCTAAAAGGTGGCCTGTTTCATGCAATGCAACTTTGGCGATGCGTTCATACATTTTAGACTCAGACAGGGGGTATTTGTCATGGGCCGTTTTTAATCTGAAGCTGGATACCACAGCTGTTTGTCCGCCGATCTGAGCTTCTCCGTAAACATAGTCGAGAAATGGAAGCGCGATGTCCTGACCTGTTACCCCCAGCCTCATTTCATTCCTGCCGAGTCCAAGCGAGAGGCGTTCCAGAACCAGACCTGCGTGAAGTTGATTTCCGGGTGCAATCCGGGCCATTTTATTACAGCATAGTGGAGAATCCAGATCTGCGGCAAGACTGAAAAACGTTTGAAGCGTGGCCGCAATGATCCTCAGCTCAGTTTCATCTACTCTCCCTATCGGCGTGATCCGGATATTTCCCTTATAGGCCTCAACGGTTATAGCGCCCCCTTACCGGGACAGTTTCAGGTCCCATGCCTTTATTTTCCGTGACAGGGTGCTGCGGTTGATATCAAGGAGAGCCGCAGATTTCGAGATGTTCCAGCCATTGTCTTCCAGGGTTTTGAGAATATAAGCCCTTTCTATTTCTGAAAGGCTTTTGCCTGTTGGCAGGGATGTAGAATCCGGAATGAGAAACCTCAGATCCGATGTGCGGATCAAATCGTTCCGGCTCAATACAGCTGCCCGTTCAATTACATTTTTCAGCTCGCGGACATTTCCAGGCCAATGGTATCTGTTTAAAAGTTTTAGAGCGGCTTTGCTGAATCCGTTTATCTCTTTGCCCATCTCTTTTGAAAAGCGTTCAAGAAAATGAAAGCCGAGCAGGGAAAGATCTCCCTCCCGCGCTCTGAGGGGCGGGATATGAATATGGATCACGTTAATCCGGAAAAAGAAATCCGATCTGAAACGGCCGGCGTCTATCCTTTCAGTGAGGTCCCGGTGGGTTGCACAGATGAGCCGGAAGTCACTTTTAATGGTCTTGCTGCCCCCAAGCCTGAAAAAGTCTCCCTCTTCCAGAACACGCAGGAGGTTCTTTTGCATGGCCGTTGACATGTCTCCGACTTCGTCAAGAAAAAGGGTCCCGGTATCTGCCATTTCCAGACGACCTCTTCTTGCCTGAACCGCTCCGGTAAATGCACCGCGTTCGTGGCCGAACAGTTCGCTTTCAAGGAACTGGCTGCTGACAGCACCGCAGTTGATGGGAATGAACGGACTGAATTTTCTTTGGCTTCTGGAATGGATGGCGCGGGCTGTCAGTTCTTTTCCAGTGCCGGTTTCACCGGTAATGAGAACGGGTGTGCCGGTCTGCGCAACGGTTTCTATCGTTTCAAATACCTGGCGCATGACCCGGCTTTCGCCAATCAGATCGTCCAGCCAGACTGCATCACGTTCCGACAACCGCTTTTTCAAATATCGGTTTTCATCCATCAACGCCTTCTGGTTCATGAGTTTTTCCATCAATAGAATCAGGTGCTCCGGATCAAATGGTTTTAAAAGATAGTCGCAGGCGCCTAGTTTCATGGCGTCTACAGCCGATTTGACGGAACCGTAGGCTGTGATCATTACCACCAGAATGGATGGATATTTTTCCTTTATGCGGGTTAACAGCTCAATGCCGTCCATTTCCGGCATTTTAATATCCACCAGGGCAATGCTGCACAGATTTGATTTCAGTTTTTCAATGGCGTCTGTGCCAGATGCCGCTGTCATCGTCTGGAACCCTTCTTTTTTCAACCACGCTGCAAGTGATTCCCGCATGGCCTCTTCATCATCCACAACCAGGATATCAAAATACTTCAAGCTGTTTCGCTCCTTTATTCCGGGGTGAAGGCGTGGGCTGCTTTGTCAGGGGATTCAGGTAGAATTACCCTGAAACAGGTGCCTTTGCCAGGTTCGCTTTTTACATCAATTGTGCCGTTATGATTCTTGATAATACCGTATACGATGGAAAGGCCTAACCCGACGCCGCTGGTCGCCGCTTTTGTTGTAAAAAAAGGTTCAAATATTCTATCTATGTCCAGTTTGGAAATCCCGACACCTGTGTCCTGTATATCAAAGAAAACGAGGCCCCCTTCAATATCGTTTCCCGCTCGGATAAATATATCTCCGCCGTCCGGCAGGGCTTCGATGGCATTAAAGATGAAATTGGTCATACATTGCTGGATCTGCGTGGCATCCCCCTGAAAGAGGATTGGAGAGGTCTTGATGTCAACATGGATTTTAATGCTGGAAAGTGCCATGGTGTGCTGCATCAATGTAATCACACGGTTGATCATCTCTTCGAGATCAACACTTCCGACTTCAAGGTTTTTCTGCCTGGAAAATGAGAGCAGATTGCTGACAACGGTTCCGCATTTTTCCGCCTCCTGGACAGCATATTCAAGGTATTTTTGAAAATCTGTCAAGTCCTGGTCTGAAGGGCTGCCCTCCTTAATGGTTTTAAGAATTAGTTTGTTGAAATTCAAGATAGCGGCAATGGGATTATTGATCTCATGTGCGACCGATGCCACCAGTTTTCCAAGGGAGATCAGCTTATCCTCCAGCACCAGCCGGGACAGGTCTTTTTTTATGGACAATTCTCTTTTTTCAAGCCGGTCGGTCAGTTCCTGTGTGATATCACGCAATACTTCAAGGACCTGGATCACATTCCCATTGCTGTCAAACAAGGGAAAGGTGGAGACATCACAATAGGAGGTGCGGTCATTGAGAATGTGTTCATGGATGGCATGGGCTGATTTTTTAGTTCTCAGGGTTTCTTTCATGGGGCAGGGGGATTCAGGGCTGTCACAGGGGCCCAGTGTATTGTGCGAGACCTGATAACAGTATCTGCCCAGGATCTCCCTGCGTGAAAGCCCTGTTTTCATGAGAATCGCCTCATTGGTCCAAAGTATTTTATGTTCCCGGTCAAGAACCATGACACCGTCCACAGTGGCCTTGGCAATCGTGGGGATAAACGAGTCTGATAAGTAAAGTGCTTCTTTGGCCGGATCTTTCATGACATCGATTCCAATCCTATTATAGACATCTTTGGGTCTAGAATAGATCAAAGCAGTATTTTTGTAAACCATGCCTCGTTTTTGAATCTGATAATAGATTCGTTGCAGGAAAGCCGGTACAATTTTCTGTCAAAGGGGAGAAAGTTTGTGGAGGGTCAGCCTTGGGCAAGCATTGAGCCTCCCAGTTTCTAATCTCACCAGGGTCATACCAAGACGGCTCCAAGGACAAGGAGGGAAAAAATAGTTTAGATAGGAAGATTATGGATATGAGTAAATGTTTAAATAAATCGCTTTGGTGGTATCTGAAATGAAACATAATTATTTGTTCATGATTCTTTCATAAGCACTCAGGCCACGTATGATTCAAGAACGAACTTCAATGTTTGAAGTGTTCTATAGGGATAGGCTATGGTGAATTTTAGGTTCGAAAATATAGCGAAATCGCCTGCCAGCTGACAAACCGAATTTTATGTATTGCTGTTTGTGAGCCAATAAAACTGGTATGGTGCTATCACCAGCTGATCATTAAACAGGCTCGGGATTTCATTGGAATACCTGTCTATTATATTTTCACTAATTTTAAAACCCTGGCTTTCAATCTCTAATATATTAAGATATTGAGGACGGGCGTCAAAATTCCCCACTACAAGTATACTCTTTCTGGAAGAAAGGCTGAAACGGATATAAGCAAACAATTCGGGATTGCTTATTTCTAAAAGTTTCCGGTTATTAAAGTCGGAAAATTCAGAAATTTCTTTTCGAACAGCAATCATCTGTTTTAATGCAGAAAATAGTTTATATTCGACGGTTCCTGGCTTTTTCCTAAGCTGAGCCTGCTTCCAGTCAATCCGGGGTCGATGCGCCCAGCGGCTGTCATTCGCCTTGCTGATATCTTCAATATACGAGTAATCGTTAAGTGTCCCCAGTTCATCCCCATAGTAAATCAGAGGAATGCCGCCAAAAGAGAAAATGATACCGTATAGCAGGAGGATATGTTTAATGATAATATCAATTTTTTCATAATCATTATCCTCTAAAGCTTTTTCCAGACCGATTAAGGACGTCAAGGTCCCTGAGATTCTGGCGTCATTTGTTTTTTTGTTTGGAGCGAACAACAATCCCCGTGCAGAAGAATTTTTAAATTTCCCGGCAAAATAGTTTATTATAAATTCTCGGTGGGATCTTGGTTCATACCCGGCCTGATAGATGTCTTCGTCTGAGAAGCCCAGCCCGATGTCATCGTGGCATCGAATATAATTCAGCCAGGTGGCACGGTCCAGTTTGTCAGGAAGATTTTTGACCCCCCGGGTCAGTAATCTGGCGTTTTTGGTTGCTACGGCGTCCCACAGCAGAGCCATCAAGGTCGCGTTGTAGGCGATTTCACATTCTTTGGCATTAATTGCGTCCTCACCAAAATATTTAACAATCTCCACTGGAGTAACGATGGCTTCTGCTATAAAGATAACCCCTGGCGCAGTGATCTGGCAGCAGTCCTTGAAGAGCTGGAGCAACTTGTGGGCCTCGTGTTCATTTTGACTTGTGCCGCCGATTTTTTTCCAGAGGAAAGCAACGGCATCCAGCCGTAGTATATCTACTCCTTGATTTGCCCAAAAAAGCAAAACATCCAGCATTTCGATAAAAACAGAAGGGTTACTATAGTTCAAATCCCATTGATACTCATTAAAAACTGTCATGACCCACTTTTGCATGGTTTGATCCCAGGTGAAATTTCCAGGCGCCTGGTCCGGAAATATCTCAGGCAGAGTCTCTTCAAACAGGTCGGGAATTTCCCGGGTCGCAAAACAGTAAAAATAGTCCAGGAACTTCTGCTCTCCTGACTGTGCTTTCCTGGCCCATTCATGTTCATTGGACACGTGGTTGACGACAACATCCAGGGCCAGCAGAATATCTTTTTTCTTCATTGCTTTACCCAGGTTTTTCAGATCTTCCAATGTCCCCATTCTTTCATTGATTTTACGAAAATTACTTACCGCATACCCCCCGTCACTTGCTCCTGCGGGACACTCCAGGATTGGCATGATATGGACCAGATTGATGCCCAGTTCCTGCAGGTAGGAAAGTTTTGACCGAACCCCTTTCAGATCGTCTGAAAATCCGTCGGCATACAGCGTCATTCCAACCCATTTTTGATGAAGGAACCAGTTGAAATCCTTTTCCCGGACCAGGTCGCTTTTCCTCAGATTCCTGGGCCTTTTTATATACTGGCGCGCCATGGTTTCAACCAGGCGAAGCAATTGTTCTTTAAAATCTGATCGATTGCCGTACAATTGTTCAAAGATAAGATAAAGGCTGTAGAAATTGGCTCCCAGGCGCGTGTAAAAGTGGTGGAGATCCTGTCTCCGTATTTCCGGTTTGAGTTTATCCAGAATTTCGTTCAGCAGGGAGTGTGACAATTGCTCATACATAGTTTACTTCCAGGATGTTATAAACGGTTTATAAAAGGTTTCATCTTTAATGATCGCCCCTTGTACGCCAATAATTTCGCCGGCAAATTTCTGGGCGCGCTTCAAAGTAGTTTTAATATCCCAGCCCCTTATGAATCCCAGCAGTAAAACACTGCTGAAAGCATCTCCTGCGCCCACTGTATCTTTAACCTGCATCCACGTTTTCGGAAAAACAGAAATGGACGTAGAGCCCTTTAAACGATATGTGGTTGCGCCCTTATCGCCGCGAGTGAGTGTCACCGTTTTCAACGATGTTGATGAAAAGAGCTGGCTTATCCGTTTTTCTTCATTCGGGCAGTTGGGAACCAGTTCAGCCAGTTCATGATGGTTTAATTTCAGCCAGGAGGTGTCATTCAGCAAAGGGAGAATGTTTTTCAGGCGCCACCATGGCGAACGGAGATTCACATCCAGAAACACATATGGCGCTGTTTTCCGCTTGACTGTCAGAAGAGTTCCCGCAGAAACCGGGTTCCGCAAAGCCAGGCTTCCATGATACAGAAGCGGACGGCCATGTATGTCCGGGAGCCGGTCCGGCTGAATATAGTCATATGCAGATTGATTAACGATGTCGTAAGAGGGTTCATTATCGACAAAATTCACAGTTACCTGGCCAGTTGGGTGGTCCGGATTTGTCTGCAGCCCGTTGAGGTCCATTCCCCAGTCAGCCATGGCCGTTTTAATCCGTTCGCCCTGGGCATCGTCTCCCACACATGAAATAAACAGCGGTGCCGTTCCAAGGGCCTGCAGATGCCAGGCAACATTAAATGGCGCTCCCCCTAAAACGGCGGACCCGTCCGGGAAAGAATCAAATAGCACCTCCCCAAATATGATGATCTGTGTGTCTGCCATAATTTTATTCAAAAAGATTAAGTTCCGGGAAATAATGGTTGAGGCCTTCCAAGATGCCCGCTGCATAATTCCCGTTCATATTTTGATATCCCCCGCAGGCAATGTAAAGGTGAGCAGAAGAGTCGTTCCTGTCTGCATGCTTTTTTACATCTGATTTCAGCTGGTCGGACGCGTTTGCGACTAATATTGATTTTAGCGGACTGACAAGGACGATCAGGTCGTTTCCGCTATCTCCTGAAAAGACAGTGTTTGTATGATCAAAAGACTGCATTTCCATCAAAAACTCAACGGCTTTCCGCTTGTCAGCGCCTGCAGGAAGAACATCAAGCAGGCCTGTTTTTTTCTGTTCGTCAATACTCCAGACTGTATTGGCCTGCACCCCATTGCGTTTCATTCTTAATTGGATTTCTTTCACCAATGGTATCGGATCGGTTTTAAGGGACACATAATAGCTCAGCTTATAAAGGCTTTGTTTTTCCTTTTCCTGCAGCAGACATTCATCCAGGTCCGAGAGCAATACAGCCAGTTCCTGATGCTTTTTATTTTTCCAGTCACCCGCTATTTTCTGCTCCCAGTCACCGCAACGTTCCCACTGGCTGGATTGAATAGCATAAACAGCCGTGCCCACATCGGTGATCGCATAGTCCGGCACAGGAAGGTCGTATGTTTTTATTGCCTCCTGCACCAGTTTTTTATCACGGCCGGTAACATAGGCAAGCGCTATATTCTCCCGGGAAACCAATTTTTTAAACAATGGCATGGCCTGAAGCGATTCCGGCTGAGGGCCGTTGGGAATCAGGGTTCGGTCCATATCCGTACAAATCAGCAGTCTATCCGGCATGGGATCATTTTGCACAACGGTTAAAAAAATCATAATGGTTTATACCATCCAGGATACCCGCTGCAAATTTTTCCTTGGAAAAATAAATCGGTTCAATTTCAGTGAGGTCAGAAAGCTCTTCGTTATGGCGATTTTCAACGATAACTGAAAGGGTGTTCCCCCTCATCATGTCCTCATCGGCACCGGATCCGCCTGCCGTCAGAATGTGATCCAGAGGAATGTCCCATAGATCAGAAAACCACCTGATAGCATACCCTTTGGATGCCCTTATCGGGACAATATCCAGAAACTGTCCGAATGAATATATGACATTGATGGTGAGCTCATTCTGGTATAACAAGGCTTTGATGTCATTTAATGGCGGTGCGATTTCGGGATCGTAAAAATAACTGATTTTATATGTGCTCTGTTCTTCTTTGCTTTGTAATTTTAATCCCGGCAGATCAGACAGATTGCGAAGAACAGCCTTGGGGCTCCATAAATGATCAATATGGTTGCTCCAGGCTTTGTCCCGTTCCAGGCTCGTACCATAATATATTTCAGTTCCCATACTTGTTATGAGTACATCCGGCTGCGAAATCTGGTATTTTTTAATAATTCTAAGGGCAGAATCCAGCCGGCGTCCCGTGGCAATACAAAAGCCAATGGTTTTACGGTGGTCTGAGATGATTTGATTCAAGTTGATCAGGGATGTGGTATCTCCCAACAGATTTTGATCAATATCTGATACAATTGCTCCGTTATGATAGATCATTTGCCGACGTTTAACAGGCAGGCGCTTCAAAGGTTCTCTTTTTTCGACAATCGGCTGGACGGTTGCCAGATATTTTTCAACATGTGATTTCCAGGAATAATTGTTGTAGACCCCTTTTAGGCCATTTTCTGACAAATTCTGGCGATGGTCCGGGTCTTTCAAAATTCGTATGATTTTTTCAACAATGTCGTTCTTTTCCAGCGGGTCGATCAGGTATCCGTTCAGACAGTTGCGGACAATATCAATCGGCCCACCATCCTCGGTAGCGATGATGGGAACAAAGCTGGCAGCAGCTTCGATTAAGGTTAATCCAAACGGTTCTGTCAGTGCAGGGTTGATGAAAACGCCCCCTGACAGGGATGCCAGACGATATAGAATGGGGATTTCGTGAGATTTGTGGGTTTTGGGATAGGCCACTTTTCCATAGAGGTTGTATTGATCAATTGTTAACAGCAGATCGGTCAGAACTTCCTGGGCGCCGGTGTCCAGTTCATGAATATCTTCTCTGGTTCCTGCGACAATCACCAGGTTGGCAGCCTGTTGCAATTCTAAAGACTCACCATAAGCTTCGATTAAAGTATGGATATTCTTTCTCGGATCAGGGCGTGAGATGGCCAGGATCATCGGCTTTTTGGGGTTTGTTAGAAATTTGCTGATTTCTTTAAAAATATGGCTTTTGAACTCGTCGCCGGAAGGTGGATGAAATTTATCCAGGTTTGTCCCCGGCGGAATCATCTGCATGCTGTCCGGCCGGTAGAAATCGTAAGAGGCATACTGCTCTTTGATTTCCTGGCTGGTGCTTGTAACAATGACCTCTGCAGAGCCTAATGTATCTTCTTCAGCATTTATTCTTCGGGTCATATTATAGCGTTTCTCAATTGCTGAACTTCTCAGTCCGCTTGCGATCAATCTTTTCCGTTTACTTCTCCCCAGGGAGTGGCCAGTAAAAACCAGAGGTAGCTCAAATTGATGGGCCAAACGCAATCCCACATATCCGGCATCCGCATAATGGGCATGGATAATACCAGGTAGCCTTTTCTGCCCGTTTAGAAAAATCAAAGCGTTATCTACAAAGTTGTCCAGATAATCCCACAGCTCCTCTTTCGGGATATATTCTTCAGGACCACAGTCGATTCTTACAATCCGAGCTTTTTCATTTAAAGGCTCAATTTTTTTGCTGTAAGTATCGCTGACCTCTGGGTCCACAATGCGACGGGTCATCAGATCAACCTGCTCTATATCGGGGTGTCTGGAAAGGGCTTCCGTCAATTCCAATACATATTTGGTCTGGCCGCCGGTGTCTGAATCGCGGCCCAGTTCAAGGTCTTTGCCACGAATTAATCCGTGAATACTGATGAGTAAGAGATATTTTTTATTTGATTTCATGGCACTGACTTTTATTGCGTTTTTTGGGGTTGACTTTAAAATGAAAAACAGCAGAAACTACTCAATTTGAAACGATTAGATGCTGTTACCCTAAACCAAATTACCAAAAATTACAAGGTCGGAATCATTCATTGCTATTTCACAAGCATATCTAATGGCCTTTATCGAGTTACACACGCAAGACACAAAGGATTTGATGATCATTATATTCAGCAACTATATGATTTGATGCATAGTCTATTTCTTTTCTCCGAAACTCGTTCAATAATCGTGTGTCAATCCGCTCAAAAG
>CAZLNA010000005.1:0-20301 GCA_964560485.1 uncultured Desulfobacula sp.
TCTGCATTCTGCACAAGTGAGAGCACAATATTCTCAACATCTTCACCCACATAACCGGCCTCTGTCAGGGCGGTTGCGTCAGCAATGGCGAACGGAACATCAAGAAATCTTGCCAGTGTCTGAGCCAGAAGGGTTTTTCCGCAACCGGTAGGACCGATGATCAGGATATTGCTTTTCTGAATTTCCACTTCATCACTGCGCTTTTCAATATTGGAACTCAGGCGTTTGTAGTGATTGTAAACAGCAACCGACAGCACTTTTTTGGCCCGGTCCTGCTCAATAACATAGGCATCGAGAAGCGCCTTGATCTGCTTTGGGGTTAAAAAATCTTTAAGCCCGGCTTTATCGGCCTGTTTCTCTTTTTCCTCATCTTCAATAATTTCACCGCACAGCTTGATGCATTCATTGCAGATGTATACACTCGGGCCGGCAATAAGCTTTTTTACTTCTTTTTGATTCTTGCCGCAAAAAGAACAGAAAAACTGATCATTGCTGTCATCTTTCTGGGTCATTCACTACTCCTTTATGCATCCTGGGTTTCTTCTTCCAGTTCACTTCTGTCAGCCACTACACGGTCCACAATTCCATACTCCATTGACTGGCTGGCTGACATGAAAAAGTCGCGCTCAGTATCTTCTGCCACTTTTTCAATTTTCTGGCCGGTATGGTCTGCCAGGATGTTGTTCAGGGTATCTTTCATTCTCAGGATTTCAGTGGCCTGAATTTTGATATCGGTTGCCTGGCCCTGGGCACCGCCCAGCGGCTGATGGATCATAATCCTGGCATTGGGCAGGGCAAACCGTTTGCCTTTGGTGCCCGCTGCAAGCAACAGGGCGCCCATGCTGGCTGCCTGCCCCACACAGACGGTTGCCACATCCGGTTTAATATATTGAATCGTATCGTAAATCGCCATCCCGGCAGTCACCACGCCGCCCGGAGAGTTGATATAAAAACTGATATCTTTTTCAGGATCTTCAGATTCCAGGAAGAGAAGCTGGGCAACAATCAGGTTGGCTATTTCATTATCAATAGCCGATCCGATGAAAATAATCCTGTCCTTCAGCAGGCGTGAATAAATATCATATGCGCGTTCTCCTCTGTTACTTTGCTCAACCACCATAGGGATAAGGGGCACGATTCAACTCCTTTGATATCTTTAGTTTGTCAATCCTGTACACCAGCCGCATTCAACCGGTTTCTAAGCGGACGGTTCCGCCCCGGTTTCAGCCTGTTCGTTTGTCTCTGCCGGCTCAATTTCCGTGACAGCACCTTTTTCTATTATAAGGTCAATCGCCTTTTTTTCAAGCTGTGTTTGTTTATAAAACGACAGCTGCTGTTCATCCATTTTAAAGTAATTTTTGATGGCATCCACAGACGCATTCATTCCCTGGGCCATTTCTTCAAAGCTCTTTTCCAGTTCTTCGTCTGTCAGTTCCAGTTTTTCCTGGGTGATGATCTTGTCAAGGATCAGGTGCCTGCTGGCCTGCTTTTCAGCCACATCCCGGTATTCAGTCCGCAGTTTTTCTTCAGACAGCCCGGCTTCTTCGAGCGTGGTGTTGTTTGCCGTATAGGCCTGGGTGGCTTCCTGGGTAATCCCGTTCAGTTCGGCTTCAACCATGGCCTCAGGCACTTCAAAGCTGGTTTTTTCCAGGAGCTGGAGAAAAACCTGTTCTGACAGCTCATGTTTGATCCGCTGAGCATACCCCTTTTCAAGATTTTCACGAATAGATGTCTTGACTTCGTCCAGGGTCTCGAAGGTCCCGCCGAGACTTTTTGCCAGGTCATCATTTATTTCAGGCAGGATTTCCTCCTGGATTTCCTTGAGCGTGACCTTGTAGACAATGGTTTTTCCCTTTAAAGACTCATCATGATAATCCTGTTCATAGGTCACTTCAATTTCAAGGTCCTGTACAGGAATAGCACCGGTCAGTTTTTCGGAAAACGCCTCTGGCATGCCCGGTTTCCCGATTCCCATTACAAAATCTTCAACCTTGGGGGTCCCCTCGAACGGTTCGTCGTTCAGAAACCCTTCATAGTCAATTAGAACAAAATCATCTTCCTTTACCGGCCGTTCCTCAGAGATGGTCTCTTTTTTAGCCATGGTTTTCTGTATCATGGCGATCTGGCTGTCAATTTCCTGATCAGATATTTCATATTTGGTCTGGTTAAGGGCCAGCCCCTCAAATTCAATGTCATCGAGAACCGGTTTGACCTCAATGGTCATGTCAAACACGTAATCTTTTTCAGGATCGAGTTCAGGCGGGTCAAGCTGGGGCGACCCCACAATATCAAGTTTATGCTCCTGGATGGCCTCAAGAAACGCCTCCTGTATCAAGCGCGGGGCCACATCCTGGTTCACGTCTTTTGAAAATCTGTTTTCCAGAACTTTTCTTGGGATCTTCCCTTTTCTAAATCCTTTAATATCTGCCTTTTTCTTCAACTCATTGTAGGCTTTATCAAGCTCCTTGGAAACGACTTTTTTGGGAATCTCAAAAGAGAGGACCTTTTTCACACTGCTTTTGTCTTCAATCTTTACCTGCATGTTTCATTCCTGTTCTGGTTCTTTTTAGAAAAAACGAAAATAGACACCACTTCAAAAAATTTAATATTTATTATATAACCGTAACGATACTATCGGCATAAAGTTTATTAAGATACCCATAAACAGTGAAGGTGTCAAGAAAATTGGCCAGATCTGCTACATTTTCGGTTGTTTTGATCCTTTGTCTCCTGGCACTGCCAGGCCCGGCAAATACCCAGCCTGTCATCCGGACCACGCAGAAAATCCTTGTGCTGGATCCCGGTCACGGTGGCAGAGATACCGGTATTGTTTCCGTGATGGGACACTCGGAAAAAACAATCACGCTCATGCTCGCCCGGCAGATTGCAAAACAGCTTGACGCCACCTGCAATATCATCCTGACGCGGACCGAAGACATTGCACTGGACGACACACAGCGGATGGAAATCGCAAACCAGTACAAAGCAGACCTCTTTGTTTCCATCCACCTTCAGACCCCTGGCAGGAAGCGGGCCGCCATATTCCACTTTGCCCAGCCAGGCATTCTGCCTGAGCAAAAAAGCAGCACCCTTTTAAAGCAGTGGCCATTCCTGCCCCTGGCAAAGCTGCCCCAGAGCAGGCTGGCTGCCAAAACCCTGCTGAAGCACTTTTCCTCCCAGGGCTCTCCAGCCATGGTTTCAGCAGCGCCGCTCAACGTGCTGGAAGGCGCGGGAATGCCGGCCATCCTGGTTGAACCGTTTTCAATCGAAAGCCTGCCGTCAGCGCCGGAAGGGGTCAAGACCCGGCTTGAACACTATGCGGGTATTATCTCACAGGGGATCCGCCGCTATTTTACCATGATTGACAAATGATCCAATAAACAATTTTCTTGCTGTTTAATATAAAAAATGATATTTGAACTCTTTGTATTTCTTTTCCGCTTGCGGATCGGGGCGTAGCGCAGCCTGGTAGCGCGCCTGCTTTGGGAGCAGGATGTCGGGAGTTCGAATCTCTCCGCCCCGACCATAATTACCGCTGTAGTTACCAGTGTCACCTGATCCAGACAATTCCCATTTTCCGGTATACTGCCGGACGGTTTTTCCTTTTCAGGCCCGTCTGAAACACACGGCCGGGTTTTTAAACTTGAACTATTCTTGCGCCGATTATATATAAAGATGGTTTCGAACATAAATTAAACAAGTTAGAGTGCCATGGTTTTTTTCACAGCTGTACTGATTGTTGTTATCCTTTATTATCTGCAGGCGGACGGACTGATCTATGTCACCATCATTGCCGTGGTCGGAGAACTGGTGAATATTTTCATGACCCAGACCATGGGAAAAGCGGTTGAAAAAAAGACCGCTGTAAAATTTTCCAAACTCGTTCAGGGATATCAGACCAAAATGGCAGCACAGAAAAAAACCATCAAGGAGCTTGAAAACATCCAGGAAGAGTCGGTACACAAACTTTATAAAGCCAATAAAAAGATCAAGGAGTACCAGAGCAAATTAGGCACTGCTCCGGATCAGAAGGCGCCGGAACCGGCTGTCCGAGAAACAGCCGCACCACAGCAGGGTGAAACACATAAGCAGTCGCCGATCAAGGAAAACACGCGGGATGACAAAGGCTTTGACGATCTGCCCGACGGGTCCAACCGCAAAAAGCTGCCCATATAAGGACTCGTTTGATGCCTGCGGAAAGGCCCTTATTCTTTTAAAATTTTAATCCTTACGATCTGCCCCTTTTTATTCACATAGGCCACGCCTTTGGCAAGGGTGCGGCCCGAATCAGAACCGATTATATCCACTTCCTGTTCATACAGAACAACATAGGAAAGCTCTTCTTCTTTGGTTCGGGACGGTTTTGTCTGGGGAGCTGTTTTTCTTTGCGTATTGGGTCGTGAAGGTGGCTTTTCCTTCACCTCGTATCTTGCCTTGTTCCTGTCAGCAATCAGATCGGAAACACCGGAATAGTCGCCTTTTCCCTCATCCTGCTGACATCCTGAAATTAAAAAAGAAGAACTCAACAAAAAGCAAAACAGCGTTCTCTTCAATTTCATATTCACGCCTTTTACTTTACTCAACACCCTCTACAGTAAAACGGCGGTTTAACCGCATGGTTGTGAACAGGCCGTAAACATCTTTTGCCACGTTGATCACTTTGAGCTTTCTGCCGGATTGATTCAGGGAGTTGTGAGCTGCGATGATTACGCCAATCCCCACGGAATCGACCATTTCCACACCGTCGAGGTCAATAACCACTTCAGACGAGGATTCATTGATTACAGAGATCAGCTCAGCTTTAAACTCTTCCGCCATGGATGCAACAACATCTGTACCGGGTTTTATTATTGTTTCATTACCCTGGTTTACAATTTCACTCATCATTTTCTCCTGTGATAATGCATTTACCCTAAGCAACCATCCCTTACGATATCACCAACACATTGCTAAATCAACACCATAGATTAAATCACGATAATATTCATCGGTCAAGCAGAACCGCTGTTTTCAAAGCGTTTGACTGCAGCAGAAAAGAAAATGGATCAGCAGGACTTGAAAAAACAGACAAAACCGATTATATATAAAGTTTCCGGCTGTGCTGGACAGTGGATAAATATTGCATGACCGGTCGCCTCGTAACAGAAGGCCATGAACCTCGTCAGGTCCGGAAGGAAGCAGCGATAAGTGATCTCTTCTGTGTCGTGGATCGATCCCGGTCATGCAATATTTATCTACTTGTCTGCCAGCCGGATTTTTTCTTTTCTCAGCCGGTCTATTTTAAGTCTTGACATGCTTTTAAACAGACTTATTTTTCTCCCATAAAAAATATTGGTATGATTTTGGAATGCCCTTAACTAAAGGAGTCAATAGGTTATAACAAAACCTCAGGAGAAGAGATTGGCAACGGACAAGAAGAACAAAACAACACAGACGTCAAAAACCGATTCCCAGGACAAAACGACAGCCAAAGCTAAGGACATTGAAAATTCCAGTAAAGACAAAGAGAAAAAAGCTGACAGTGACGCAACGCTGAAAGAACAGCTCTGTGAAGAAAAAGACCGCGTGTTGAGGCTTTCTGCGGAATTTGAAAACTACAAGAAAAGAAAACAGCGGGAATTGGATGAATTTAAAAAATTTGCCAATGAAACGGTGTTCAAGCAATTGCTGACAGTTATAGACAATCTTGAAAGAGCGATCAGCTCTGCAGAAGAGGCCAAGGACGACAACAGCCTGCTCGAAGGCGTCAAGCTGACACACAAGGAAGTGCTCAAAGTGCTCGAAGGCTTCAGTGTAAAACCGGTTGAAGCGCTCAACCAGCCGTTTGACCCGAATTTTCACCAGGCGGTCACCCAGGTTGAAACAGATGAGCACCCTGAGAACACGGTCACATCTGTTCTACAAAAAGGGTATACCATGCATGAGCGGCTGATCCGGCCGGCAATGGTTGTGGTTTCAAAAAAAATGCAGAAAGAAACTGAAACGAATACAGAAAATACAGAGAATTAAGATACACTTGGAGGACAAGCGTTATGGGTAAAATCATCGGTATCGACTTAGGAACGACCAATTCATGCGTTGCCGTCATGGAAACAGGGGGTGAAGCAAAAATCATCACCAATGCTGAAGGCGGCAGAACAACACCATCCATTGTTGCTGTTTCAGAAAGCGGAGAGCGGATTGTGGGACAGGCAGCCAAACGCCAGGCCGTAACCAATCCTGAAAACACGATTTTCGGTGTCAAACGTCTCATCGGCCGGAAATACAATTCAAAAGAAGTACAGAATGACATTCCAATCCTGCCGTATATCATTGAACCGGCCTCCAATGGGGACACACGGATAAATCTGAGGGGCAAACAGCACAGCCCGGCCGAAATATCATCCTTTATCCTGGCCAATATCAAACAGACTGCCGAGGCGTATCTTGGCGAGCCGGTGACAGAAGCCGTTATCACGGTTCCGGCTTATTTTAATGACAGCCAGCGCCAGGCGACCAAGGATGCCGGTAAGATTGCCGGCCTTGAAGTCAAACGGATCATCAACGAACCCACGGCCGCCTCCCTTGCTTACGGGCTCGATAAAAAAGGCGAAGAAAAAATTGCCGTATTTGACCTTGGCGGCGGCACCTTTGATGTTTCGGTCCTTGAAATCGGTGACGGCGTATTTGAGGTTAAGTCCACCTCCGGTGACACCCATCTGGGCGGAGAAGACTTTGACCTTCGCATCATTGATTTTATTGCCGATGAATTCAAAAAGGATCAGGGGATTGACGTGCGCTCGGACAAAATGGCGCTCCAGCGGCTGAAAGAGGCTGCAGAAAAAGCCAAAATGGAATTGTCCTCTGCCACTGAGACCCAGATCAACCTGCCGTTTATCACGGCAGACGCATCCGGCCCCAAACATCTGGATGTCAAGCTGACCCGGGCAAAACTTGAAGCACTGGTCGCTGACCTGCTCGACAAACTCGAAGCCCCCTGCCGGACCGCCATCAAGGAAGCCAATCTTGGTGCCGGAGGTGTGGATGAGGTCGTCCTGGTGGGCGGCATGACCCGTATGCCTGCGGTTCAGGAACGGGTTGAAAAAATATTTGGTAAAAAACCCCACAAAGGGGTAAACCCGGACGAAGTGGTTGCCATGGGTGCTGCTGTTCAGGCAGGGGTTCTCCAGGGTGATGTCAATGATGTTCTCCTTCTTGATGTCACACCGCTATCTCTGGGAATTGAAACCCTTGGCGGCGTTATGACCAAGCTGATTGACAAAAACACCACCATCCCCACCAAAAAGAGCCAGGTGTTCTCCACTGCAGCAGACAACCAGCCGGCTGTTTCCATCCATGTCCTTCAGGGCGAAAGGGAAATGGCAACTGACAATAAAACGCTCGGTCAGTTTGAACTTGCTGATATCCCGCCCGCACCCAGAGGCGTTCCCCAGATTGAAGTCTCCTTTGACATTGATGCTAACGGGATTGTCCATGTTGCAGCAAAGGACAAAGCCACGGGCAAGGAACAATCGATCCGAATCACTGCAGCCAGCGGCCTTTCAGAGGACGAGATCGAAAAAATGGTCAAGGATGCAGAACTCCATGCTGAAGAAGACAAAAAGAAGCGCGACCTGGTGGATACCAAAAATACAGCTGAATCCCTGGTAGACCAGACTGAAAAAACGCTCAAAGAGCATGGCGACAAAGTCGACGAAGAGACCAGAAAAAATATTGAAGCTGCTGCAGAAGCCCTGAAGGCTGTCAAAGACTCGGACAATATTGATGAGATCAAGGCAAAGATTGAAGCCCTTTCCCAGGCATCTCACAAACTGGCAGAAGTCATGTACCAGCAGGCAGCCCAGGACGGCGGACAGGCCGGGCCGGGACCGGAAGCTGCCGGTGCTCAGGGTGCTGCCCAGGAAGATGACGACGTGGTTGACGCTGATTTTGAAGAGGTTAAAAAGGATAAATAAAGGCTTTGTCAATCCAGTTTAAAGTTTAAATCAGATCCTGCCGTGTCCCCTGTGTCGCGGCAGGATTTTTTTTCCGACCATGGTCCCAACTTATGGAGAGGATGCGATGTCAATGAAAACTGTCTTATCTGTTGCCTGTCTATCCCTTTTCTGCCTGCTGGTTCAGCCGCCCTGTGCTGCCTGGGCCCAGCCTGTGACCATTGACAAAATCCTGGCCGATATCGAGACCAGATACAATAAAAAAAGCTTTCATGCGGATTTCAAACAATTCACCACACTGATGGCCCTTGATATTACGGAAGAATCTGCCGGGAAGGCCTGGTTCAGCCACCCGGGTAAAATGAAGTGGCAGTACCTCTCACCCGGCCATCATGAATTCATCACCAACGGTAAAACCCTCTGGTTTTATCAGCCCCTGGAAAATCAGGTCAGCGTATCCGATGCCGCCGCCTTTTTCAAAGCCGGTTCAGGCGGATCTTTTTTATCGGATGTTTCACTGGTCAGGGAAAACTACACTGCCACCATTAAAAAAGAGTTTGATACTGCTGTTATCATCCAGCTGCTGCCGAAAAATCCGTCACCCGATATCAGCGCTATTGACCTGCATGTCCTTTTAAAAAACCGCAACATCATCGAAGTGGTCACCTACAATGCGCATCAGGACACCACCCGGATTCGTTTTGAAAACATTGTTTTCAAAACGTTTGACAAAGACCTGTTTGAATTCAAACCACCGGAAGATATCAGCATCATAGAAATGACCCAGCCGTGACCAAGGGAGAACCGTCATGCAAGAAAAGATCAGGCAACTTGCCAAAAAGAGAAATGCCATTATCCTGGCTCACAACTACCAGCCGCCTGAGATTCAGGATATCGCCGATCTCTGCGGCGATTCCCTTGAACTGAGTATCAAGGCGGCAGAAACCCAGGCCGAGGTGATTGTCTTCTGCGGCGTCCATTTTATGGCAGAAACCGCCTGTATCCTCTCACCGGACAAGACCGTTCTTCTGCCCGATCCGGATGCCGGCTGTCCCATGGCAGACATGGTCACCCCTGAGGCGCTTGAGGAGCAAAAAAAGGCACTGGGAAACATTCCGGTCATCACCTATGTGAATTCATCTGCAGCTGTCAAGGCCGTATCAGACATCTGCTGCACGTCTGCCAATGTTGTGAAAATCGTAAACAGCCTGGAAGCAGATGAAATCCTGATGACACCGGACAAAAACCTGGCGCAATATGCCCAGACCCGTACTGAGAAAAAAATTCATGTCTGGGACGGCTATTGTCCCTTTCACAACACCCTGACCGCAGATGACGTCAAAAAGGTGAAAGCGGCGCATCCGGACGCCCTCTTTGTGGCACACCCGGAATGTCCGCCAGAGGTGCTTGAGCTGGCAGATGCCATCCGCTCCACGTCCGGCATGATTACCTTTGCAGGAGAAACCGATCACACTTCGTTTATCCTGGGAACTGAAACCGGGCTTCTCCACCCGATCTCAAAAGCCCATCCGGACAAACAGTTTTTTGCTGCATCAGATAAGATGTTCTGTACAGATATGAAAAAAATCACGCTTGAGAACCTGGCCCACAGCCTCGAACATCTGGCCGGCAGGGTGACAGTGCCTGAAAACATCCGTTTAAAAGCGCTGGGCAGCGTGGAAAGAATGATACATATATAGAACCCGTCAAAAAAAAAGACACCCTGTGGCAATACGCGCGCAGGGTGTCTTTTGAATTCTCATCCCATCAGGACATGGCGTCAAAGACTTCATCCGGAATATCGGCATTGGTGTAAAACTTCTGGATGTCATCTGAATCATCCAGAGCGTCCATGAACTTGATGATTTTTTCTGCGTCTTCTGTTTCAACCTTGGTGGTATTTTGCGGCAGCATGGTGATTTCAGCCAGCGCTGTTTTGATCCCGGCTTCGTCAATGGCATCCTTGACCGAATCAAAATCAGCCGGTTCCATGACCACATCAAAGGATTCCCCTTCATCTTTAATATCTTCAGCACCAGCGTCAAGGGCGACCTCCATGAGCGTCTCCTCATCCGCATCTGCCTTGTCCACGGAAATCAGTCCTTTTTTATCAAACATCCATGCCACGCAACCGTCTGTTCCCACGTTCCCGCCGGCCTTGGAGAAAATATGGCGGACTTCTGCAATGGTACGGTTCCGGTTATCGGTCAGGCATTCCACCAGCACGGCCACACCGGCAGGACCATATCCTTCATAGAGGATTTCTTCGTAATCGGCACCTTCAAGCTCACCTGTGCCTTTTTTAATGGCCCTTTCCAGATTGTCCTTGGGCATGTTGGCTGCCTTTGCCTGGGCAACGGCATGACGCAGCCGGGGGTTTGAATCCGGGTCACCGCCACCCATTCGGGCAGCGACTGTAATTTCCTTGATGAGTTTGGTAAAAATCTTGGCCCTTTTTTTGTCTGCGGCCCCTTTTTTATGCTTGATGGATGACCACTTATTATGTCCCGCCATTGGGTTTCCTCCCTATTGTTTTTCTTTTGCTATAATATATATTTCTTTGCTTTGTTTTCTGCAACTCTCAGGCTTAAAAATTTTCACTTCGTTGAACGCCTGGCTCACTTTTTTCTGGAACCGGCTGAATTCGTTGCCCTGAAAAATTTTACAGACAAAATGGCCTTTCGGTTTGAGCACCTTCTGTGCCGTGTCCAGGGCCATCTGACAGAGGTCAAAGGAGCGCTGGGCATCCACGTCCTTGCGGCCGGTGGTGGCAGGGGCCATATCACTGAGAACCACATCAAAACTGCCGGTTGCACTGACCATGGTGTCATCTGCCATGTTCAATATATTGTCCTGAACCGCTCTTGCGTTCTCCGGCAGCTTTATCTCCACCGGCTTCAGGTCAATTCCCACCACGCTGCCGCCGGCTGCCTGCTGGCTGGCATACAGAAGCCAGGACCCAGGCGCGCATCCCAGATCAAGGACCCGGTCAGTTTTCCGGATCACTTTGAATTTTTTCTGGATCTCTTCAAGTTTAAAGACGGAGCGGGCCGGATAATTCCTGGCACGGGCCAGCCGCGTCAGGTGATCGTCCCATGAATTTGAGGTTTTTCCTTTGCCTGTTCCCTTTTTGCGGGCGTTTTTATGTTTTTTTGCCGGCATTAAAAGAGCACCTCCACAGCGTCTTTAAGATAATTGATGCTTTCAACAGTCATTCCCCTCACCCGTGACAATTGTTTCAAGGTGCTGGCAGGTACCAGACATGTTTCAAACCCCATTTTGGCCGCCTCGTTTATCCTCGGCTGGATATGTCCAACTGCCCGGATTTCTCCGGTCAGGCCGATTTCTCCGGTCAGAATGGTATGCGGGGCAACCGGTTTGTCCAAAAAACTGGAAGCCAGGGCCGCAGCAATCGCAAGATCTGCTGACGGTTCGACAATGCGGACACCGCCGGTCACATTCATAAATATATCAAGGCCGGACAGGTTCATGCCCAGCCGTTTTTCCATGACGGCCACAATCAGCGACACCCTGTGGCTGTCCAGGCCCAGAACCGTCCTGCGGGGGGTTCCCAGACTCGAACTGGACACCAGTCCCTGGATCTCAACCAGAATGGGCCGGCTTCCTTCCATACAGGCGGTAACAACAGATCCCGGAGAAGCAGATGCCCTTCCGGACAAAAAAACGGCAGACGGGTTGGGAACCTGGCTCAAACCGGTTTCATTCATTTCAAACACACCAATCTCATTGGTGGATCCGAACCGGTTTTTTACCGCCCGCAGGATTCTGTACACATGACTTTTATCCCCTTCAAAATAAAGCACCGTATCCACCATGTGCTCCATAACCCTCGGGCCGGCAATGGCACCGACCTTGGTGACGTGCCCCACCAGAAAAACCGGCAGGTTGCTGGTTTTTGCCAGCTTCATGAACTGCATGGCCGCTTCCCGGATCTGTGTGACACTGCCTGGAGTGGAAGCAATGTCCGGGTGAAATACCGTCTGGATGGAATCAATGACGAGCGCGTCATAACTGTCGGCTGAAACCAGCGCAAGAATGGATTCAAGATCTGTTTCACAGACAACAAACATTGAATCCGATCCTGATTTGAGCCGGCGGCTTCTCATGGATATCTGCCGGATCGATTCCTCGCCTGAAACATAGAGCACTTTTTTGCCGGCACTGGCCAGAGCGGCCAGCACCTGGAGCATGAGTGTTGATTTTCCAATCCCCGGGTCGCCGCCGATCAGCATCAGCGACCCTGGTACAATCCCGCCGCCCAGGACCCGGTCAAATTCAGCCATGCCGGTTTGAATCCGGTCTGCTTCAGTTGCCGGTACAGAGTTGATGGCTACCGGTTCAGGCAGGAATGAGGAGGTTCTTTTTCTGGCAACCCCTTTTTGAACAGACTCTTCAACAAGGCTGTCCCAGGTCCCGCAGTCCGGACACCGGCCCATCCATTTGGGGGCCTGTGCGCCGCAGGCCTGACATTTGAATATGGTCTGCTCCTTTTTTTTCACCCAGGTCATCCTTGTCAGAGGTCAATAAAAAACCCTGGAAATATATCATTTCATACTGATTTTATCAAGATTGGGACATGCCGGTAGAATCCGCGTCCTGGCTCAGACCAGTGCAGCCGGTGCTGAAGGGGGTCAGGCAACCGGCAGGTGGATAATAAATTTGGTTCCTTTGCCCGGCTCTGAGACCGCATTCATTTCACCACCATGATTGTCGGTGATGATAAAATACGAGACTGACAACCCGAGGCCGGTCCCTTTGCCCACCGATTTTGTAGTAAAAAACGGTTCAAAGATCCTTTTGCGGACCTCTTCTTTCATGCCCGGTCCATTGTCCTCTATTTCAATTCGAATGGCATTGTGTTTCTGCTGGCATCTGATAATGATTTTAGGCGGGACTGCATCCGACTTGTTTTCCTGGAGCGCCTGGGATGCGTTCCGGATGATATTGAAAAATACCTGCTGAAGCTTCCCGGGTTCACACAGAATATCCGGCATGTTTGGTTCATATTCCTGGATGATTTCAATCTTTCTGAAATCATATTGCTTTTTCAGGTTATAATCACTCCGGCACAACTCAATGGTCTTGTCTAATATCGCGGTCACGGCCTGCCGGTTTTTCCCGGTATACTCTTTTCTTGAAAAATTGAGCATGTTCTGAACAATGCCTGAAACCCTGATGCCGGTCTCATGGATCATCCTCAGCTGACCGGGAATGCCGCGGTTTTCCATAAACGCCCGGATCTGGTCCAGGGAGATCCCCTGGTCTTGCGCCGCTTTCACCGATGCCGGAATATCTTCCTGGATCCGCCGAAGTACCAGCTGAGCATTCTGCATCATACCGGCCAGCGGGTTGTTTATTTCATGGGCCATCCCAGCGGCCAGTCCTCCCACTGACATCATTTTTTCAGACTGAACCACCAGCTCTTCCATCCGGACCTGCTCAGAAACATCATCCACCCGGACCACCACCCCGTTCACGCTTCCGGCCAGCGGGTAGACCGTGATATCCTCATAGATCATCTCTGAACCGGACTGCCTGAACTGCTTGGTGATGCGGTGGGGCAGCTGTTCTGCCATGGCACTGTCAATCTGTTCCATATAGGGCGCCATCTGGGGCAGAACCTCGGTCAGCGGGCGGGAGACCGCATCAGGTTCGCTGATGCCGTACAAAACGGCTGACCTGCGGTTCCACAGAACAATCCGCTTGTCCGGATCAAGGCTGAAAAGGGCGCTGGGCATTGAATTAATGATATTATTGATATACTGTTTGGTCTGTTCAAGGGCCTGTTCTGCCTGTTTGAGTTCGGAAATATCAATGGTAATCCCCACCACGCCTTCATCACCGTCAGGCGCGGTGAAAGGGACCTTGAGCGTATTGAACCAGCGGGATTCTCCGGGCAGGGTATTATGGGCTTCAGTTAATATGCTTTTTGGTCTACCCGACTGCATCACCTTGAAATCATCATCAAGAGCAAGTTGGGCCCGCTCCTTGTTCTGGGCAAAATCAACATGCCTGCGCCCGGTCACCGAATCCACACTCGATTCCAGGCTGTCCGCCATGGACTGGTTCACCACCAGAAAACGGCCTTCACTGTTTTTCACAAAAATCATATGCGGAATCAGGTCAATGATCAGGCGCATAAAGGCCTCGCTCTTTTCCAGGAGCATTGCGGTCTCCCTGTGGCGTGCAACCTCTGCCTGGAGCGAATCAACCTTTTCTTTGACTGCGTCCCGCATGATGACCATATTGTCGGCAAGTGCGCCTATTTCGTCATTCCGGTGAACATTGATGGGTTCTTCAAGATCACCGGATGCTATTTTTTCCGAGCTTTTTTTCAATTCCCGCAACGGTGCAACAAACCGTGCACTGAGAATCAGAAACAAGGCAAGCCCGAGAAGGACATCAAGGACCAGCACACGGGTTATGGCACGCGATTTCAAATTCCTGATTTCCTGGGTCAGATATTGTGTGGTGACTTCAATCCGGACGCGGCCAATATTTTCCTGGTTAAACAGAATCGGTTTTTCAAGACTCTTATGCGATGCGTCTGTCCTGAGCATCTTCTCTCTGTCTGGGGCATCAAGCTTGAGGAATTCATTTTCCCCGTCCCACACAACGATTCTTGTGATCGGTGCTTTCACCAGTGATGCCCTGCAGATCAACTCACAGGCCTGGGTATCGTAGTTGAACAATACTGACGAAAGACTGGCGGACAGCTGGGCCGTCTCATTTTTTAAAAAGGTATTCAATTCCTTTTCAAGACTTTCGGTCTGGGATTTCAGGTCAATCAGGCTGAAAATCAAAAGGGCAATGGTGGGGATGCCGATCACGATCAGGCTGAGCTGGAAGGACAGGCTTTTAAAACTGATCCGGCGCGAAGCGGGAGGCAGAAGGATGTTATGCTTGCGAATGAGGCTCAAATGGCACCCTCTCCTTTAGCGGATTCAATAGCCGCTGAAACAGGACCCGTTATGGCAGGCTGCTGTCATGCGGTAAATCAATTATCCGGTACAGTACCATACCTTCGGGCAAATGCAAAGGGATCTGACCGGTTTGTCATCCTTTCACCGATGCGGTATGATGGCATTGACAGGCAGATCTGCCAGAAACAGATCAAGCACAGGAGAAGAGAAAAGAGCAGCAAAATGTTTTTGCCGACAACAAGAGACGAAATGGACAGGTTGGGCTGGCACCAGTGCGACATCATTCTGGTGACCGGTGATGCATATATTGACTCTCCGTTTATCGGGGCTGCCCTTATCGGCAGGGTCCTGGCAGACAGGGGATATAAAACCGGTATCATCGGTCAGCCGGACATCCACAGCAGCAAAGACATCGCCCGTCTGGGAGAACCCGCCCTTTTCTGGGGCGTCACCGGTGGATGTGTGGACTCCATGGTGGCCAACTATACGGCATTGAAAAAACGCAGGAAACTCGACGATTACACCCCCGGCGGTATCAACGACCAGCGTCCGGACCGGGCTGTCATCGCCTACACCAACCTGATCCGGCGATATTTCAAGCCCACCGTACCCATTGTCCTTGGCGGAATAGAGGCAAGCCTGAGACGGATTGCCCACTATGATTTCTGGTCCGGCAAAATCCGGCGGTCGATCCTGCTCGACGCCAAGGCAGATTACCTTCTGTTCGGTATGGCCCATGACAGCATCCTTGATTTTGCCCGGGCACTGGCAGACAAATCTCCGGTTGAAGCGCTCCGGGGCCTGGTTTATATCAGTAACACCCCTGCCGGAAAAATGCTGCCGGCTTTTGAAGCGGTACTCAAAGATAAAAAAGCCTATTCAGACAGTTTTCATATCTTTTATCAGAACAATGACCCGCTCACTGCCCAAAAGCTGTGTCAACCCCATAACAACCGTTTTCTCATTATCAACCCGCCTGCTGAATACAGCAGCACAGAGGTGCTCGACCATATTCATGGATTAGGTTTTGAAAGAGATCTTCACCCGTACCATAAAGCCAGGGGAGAGGTCAGAGCGCTGGATACCATCCGGTTTGCCATCCCCACCCATTACGGATGCTACGGCGAATGCCATTTTTGCGCCATATCTGTGCACCAGGGCCGCACCGTTCGATTCAGAAGCCCGGATGCCATTGTCCGGGAAGCGGCTGACATCACCCGGTTAAACGGATTTAAAGGATATATCACGGATCTGGGGGGGCCCACCGCCAACATGTACGGGTTTGAATGCAAGCGCAAGCTTGCTGCCGGCGCATGCCAGGACCGCCGCTGCCTTTATCCCGTCACCTGCAGGCACCTGAAACCGGATCACACACACCATATCTCTTTAATCCGCAAAGTTGAGAAGGTGCCTGGGGTGAAAAAAGTATTTATTTCTTCAGGCATCCGGTACGATATGATTCTTGATGATCACAAAAACGGCACTGCCTACCTGAAGCAGCTGGTCTCGTCCAATATTTCAGGACAGATGAAAATTGCACCCGAGCATGTGGACCCTGCGCTGCTCAGGCATATGGGAAAACCGTCCTCCCAAAGGCTTGTGGCATTTAAAAAATTATTTGATCAGCTCAACCGCGAGGCAGGAAAAAAACAGTTTTTAACCTATTACCTGATCGCTGCCCATCCGGGCTGCAGCATGAACGAAATGGCGCTTCTGAAAACCTTTGCCCGCGAAAAGCTCAACATCGCACCAGAGCAGGTACAGATCTTTACACCGTCCCCGTCGACCTATTCCTCGCTGATGTACTATACTGAAAAGGACCCGTTTTCAAATGCATCCTTGTTTGTGGAAAAAGATCCCGGGAAAAAGCAGGCGCAAAAAGACAGGGTGACCCGAAAACCTCATATCGGAAATAAGAAAAAGGGGCGCAAAAAGCAGAAGTGATGGTTCAAACAGGGACTATTTGGTAAAGCCGATTTTTTTAATCAGATACTTGACCGTGTCCAGCTCGTCCTGACCCAGGTCGATGAACTCATAGCCGATAATGAAAAATTCCGGGTTGGCATCTTTTTCACACCAGAGGCTCCTTGCCTCGAAAACCAGGGGTGCCTGCATCTCAAGCTCTTTATCCAGATTGATCCTGAGCACAACTTCCTGGCCAGGTTCCATTTTTTCCCTGCTGAAAAGCATCAGTCCGCTGGTGGAAATATCTCCGAGGTAGCCGGCGATGCGACCTGTGCTGTCATGGATGGCTTTCAGATAAAAATAGAGCTGTTTGCGGTCAGACCGTCTCTTTTCATGATCATCCATCGGGTTACTGTCCATGATATAATTCCTGCGGCTGGTATTTGTTTCCTGCTGCGGTGCAGCACTGCCGGGCATAAAAACGCGGCAACCCTGTCAGTTAAAAAAAGCATACGGTATTCCCCGCCCAAAAGTCAACCTTCAAACAGGCTGTCTGGCCAATGCGTTTCTCCTTTAAGCACAACAAAAAAAGCGGATCCACTATTTGTTCTTGTAATTTTTTGGATTTTACTTCTAGTGTCACTATATGCGCTCATTGAATAAAACTTAGGATGCACCATGACAAACCCTGCCAATTTCTCGCGGATCCTGATCGTTGATGACGAGACCATGATCCTTGACCTGCTGGAAAACACCCTGGTCAGTACCGGATTTGAATGCGCTTTTGCCGAAAACGGCCAGGCCGCACTGAAAAAAATGGAAGATGCGCCTTTTGATGTGGTGGTGACCGATATTGACATGCCGGTGATGAACGGCATTGAACTGGCCAAGACGGTCAAGGAAAAGTATTCGGCAGATGTGATCGTCATGACCGGACAGATCCAGAAATACCAGTATGACCAGATCATTACCATCGGTGCCAGTGACTTTGTTGAAAAGCCTTTTTCCACAAGGGAAATTGTCATGCGGATCAACCGGGTCCTCCAGGAAAGGGCATTGAAAAAGGAAGCGGAAAAGGCTCACATAGAGCTTAAAAAGTCATATATCGATTCCATCCACCGCCTGGTCATGGCCTCAGAATTCAAGGATGAAGACACCGGGGACCACATTGTCCGAATCGGAGAGTATTCCTCCCTGATGGCCCAGATGCTCAATCAGAGTAAAGAATTCATTGATACCATCCACTACTCTGCCCCCATGCATGATATCGGTAAAATCGGCATCCCGGATAAAATCCTGCTCAAGCCCGGAAAGCTGACCAGCGAAGAGTTTGAGACCATGAAAACCCACTCCGTCATTGGTGCCAAACTGCTTTCTGAATCCAATTCCCTGATTCTCCAGATGGCCCATGAAATCGCCATGAGCCACCATGAAAAATTCAACGGTAAAGGATACCCCCGGGGTCTGAAGGGTGAAGCGATCCCGCTTTCCGGAAGGATCGTGGCCATTGCAGATACCTTTGATGCCCTGACCTCCAGACGGCCATACAAAGATCCATATCCGCCGGAAGTCGTCTATGAGATCATGAAAAAAGAGAGGGGCGAGCATTTTGACCCGCATATCCTCGATCTTTTCATTGATCACTATGATGAATTTGTGGCTATCAGGGGAAAAATCGGCCCGTCTGATGCAGATGTGCTCACGAATTTCATGGTCAGCGAGCGGGACCGGGAAATTGGGCTGATCCCCTGACCGGGAGCTGCTGCTGCCCCCCTTATTTCTTGTTTTTCTTTTTGAGTTTTCCCTGGATGATATGGCGCTTGCCTGCGCTGAGTTCGGTTTTTCTCAGCCGGATGGATTCAGGCGTGATCTCCACCATCTCATCATCACGGATAAAATGAATCGCCTTTTCAAGCGTCATCGGTTTTATGGGTGAGCAGATCACGCTCTCATCCTTCCCCGAAGCCCGCATATTGGTCAGCTTCTTTTCCTTGCAGGCATTGACATCAATGTCCTGGTGCCGGTTGTGTTCACCGATGATCATGCCTTCATACACCGGTGCGCCCGGTTCGATGAACAGCTGGCCCCTGGGTTCGAGGTTAAAGAGGGCATAGGGTACTGCCCTGCCTTTTCTGTCCGCTACAATGGAACCGGTGTACCGCACCGGAAAGGTTCCCCGGTGGGGTTCATATCCGGAAAGGTAGGAATTGAGGATCCCTGTTCCGCGGGTGTCTGTCATGAACTCGTCCCGGTAGCCGATCAGGGCGCGCGACGGAATGGAAAATTCGATCCTGACCCGGCCGGTGCCGTTGTTCACCAGATTGGTCATCTTCCCTTTACGGATGGAGAGTTTTTCAGTCACCACTCCCATAAAATCCTCGTCGCAGTCTACAAAAAGATGCTCAATCGGTTCAAGCCGCTGCCCGTCCTGTTCCTTGTAAATGACCCGGGGCCGGCCCACACAGAGTTCAAACCCTTCGCGGCGCATGGTCTCGATCAGTATCGCCAGCTGGAGTTCCCCCCGGCCTTTGACAGAAAAACTTTCATCTGTCTTGCTTTCCTCGATTTCTATTCCCACGTTCATCAGGGTTTCCTTGAGCAGGCGCTCCCGGATTTTCCGGGACTGGACATGTTTACCCTCCTGGCCGGCATAGGGCGAGGTGTTGATACCGAACTGCATTGAGACCGTGGGTTCATCAACCGTGATCCGCTCAAGCGGGACCGGGGCCTGGCGGGTACAGATCGTGTCCCCGATCTTGACGTCCTCAATACCGGAAAGCACGATAATATCTCCCACCTGGGCCTCATCCACCGGCTTTAAACTCATGCCGTCATAGGACTGGAGCTTGGTCACCTTTAACGCAGTCTGGTTACCATTTTCGCCCAGGCAGACCAGTGTCTCATTCGACCGTGCCGAACCATTGAATACTTTGCCGATGGCCAGCCGTCCCAGGTAGTCTGAATAGCCCAGATCAGATACCAGCATCTGGAACGGGGCATCCGGGTCATAGGAGGGCGGCGGCATCTCTTCTAAAATCAGGTCGAACAGAACCGTGAGATGATCCACATCCTCTTCCAGCGACTGTTTGACGATCCCGTCCCTTCCAATGGCATAGAGATAGGTGAAATCAAGCTGGTCCTCTTTGGCATCCAGATCGATGAACAGGTCATAGACCATGTCCAGCACCTCATCGGGCCGGGCATCTTTTCTGTCGATCTTGTTGATGATCACCATGACCGGCAGGTCTGCTTCAAAGGTTTTTTTCAATACAAACCGGGTCTGGGGCAGGGGGCCTTCCGAGGCATCCACCAGGAGAATCGCCCCGTCTGCCATGGAAAGTGCACGTTCCACCTCGCCGCCGAAGTCGGCATGGCCCGGGGTGTCGATGATATTGATCTTGACGTCTTTCCAGGAGACAGAACAGTTTTTGGCTGCAATGGTGATGCCGCGCTCACGCTCCAGGTCCATGCTGTCCATGCGCCGGTCATCCACATCCTGGCCTTCACGGAAGAGAGCG
>CAZLNA010000006.1:0-17157 GCA_964560485.1 uncultured Desulfobacula sp.
AAAATGATTTGTCCGGTACTTTTGATTCAGCACGTTCAGGATTATACGGTTGAGGGATGTCTGAACATTCAATCCGGTCAGACTCAACCATGATGCAGAGGCGTTCGACAAGGTTTTTCAGTTCTCTGACATTGCCTGGCCAGCCGTAGGCGACCATCAGGTCAAGGGCCTCTGGCGAAAGGGTTTTGGTCTCGCCGCCGGCTTGGATGGCATATTTTTCAAAAAAGGTATTGATCAGCAGCGGGATATCTTCTTTTCTTTCTTTTAAAGAAGGGACATGAATCGGAATGACATTGAGCCTGAAAAAGAGTTCCTTTCTGAACCGGCCGGCCTTGATTTCTTCTTCAATGTCTTTGTTGGTTGAAGCGATGAGGCGGACATCCATGTGCAGGGTACGGCCGCCGCCGATCCGTTGAAAGGTCTTTGACTCAAGCACTCTTAAGATTTTGGCCTGGGTGTTGATATTCATATCACCGATTTCATCAAGAAAAAGGGTTCCGCCTGAGGCGAGCTCGAATTTCCCTTTATTTTTTGATGTGGCCTCTTCAAACGCGCCTTTTTCATGCCCGAACAATTCTGAATCAAGATTCTCTTCAGGTATGGCCGCACAATTGATGATGATAAAGGGTTGTTCCGGTCTTGAACTGAACTGGTGGATGGTCCGCGCCACCATCTCTTTGCCGGTACCGTTTTCGCCGGTAATCAAAATAGCAGCATCAGACGGTGCTGAACTCATGATTTCCGTGTAGAGTTTTTTTACAGCCGGGCTGCTGCCGGTGATGGAGTTTTTTTCAATGGTTTTTTTTCGAAGATAAATATTTTCTTCTTCAAGCTTCCTGAAATTCAGGGCATTGTTGATGGAGACCATGACCTTGTCAATAGAGAGCGGTTTTTCAAGGAAATCATAGGCCCCGGATTTGGTGGCATCTACTGCGGATTCAATGGTTCCGTGTCCGGTAATCATCACCACCGGCAGGTTGGGGGCTATCTTCTTGATCTCTTTTAAGGTTTCAATCCCGTCCATTCCCGGCATCCAGATATCCAGCAGGACAATATCAGGAGATTCTGTTTCTATTTTTTTTAATGCTTCATATCCGTTATAGGCATGAATGACCTCAAACCCGTCATCCGATAGAATGCCTTCCAATGACTCGATAATGGTTGTTTCATCATCAACGATTAAGACCGCAGGATACATGATAAAAAATTGACTCCTGTTTTAAGTTCACAATTCAGGCCGGCAGTTCAATAATGAATTTGGCCCCCCGGGGTTTGTTGTCCTGGACCCTTATTACACCATTGTGATCCGAAATAATAGAGCTGACAATGGCCAGCCCCAGGCCCATGCCGGATTTTTTGGTGGAAAAATAGGGTTCAAAAAGGCGGGTTTTTTCACTGTCTGAAATCCCCCTGCCATTATCGGCGATTTCAATTCTCACAATTTTCAAAATATCGTCATACGAGGCATCAATCAAAATCATGCCGTTTTTGTCAACCGCATGGACCGCATTGTCAATCAGGTTGATAAATGCCTGCTTCATGTGCTGGTGATCCAGCTTTAGAACAGGGATATTTTCTGAAAAACGAGACCGGATATCCACTTTCTCAAGCCCTTCCCTGTAAAGGGCAATGGTCTCTTCAATGATGCTCTCAATCCTGCATCTTGCCGCATTGGCATCCGGGAATTTGGCAAAAGAAGCAAACTGGTTGACCAGGTTCCGGATCAGATCGACATGTTCAACAATGGTATCGGCACAGCCGGTAAAAATATCGTCATGGATCTGGTGGCCGTATTTTCGTTTCAGCCGCTGGGCCGACAATTTGATCGGGGTGAGCGGATTTTTTACCTCATGGGCAATTCGCCGGGCAACTTCCCGCCAGGCAGCGATCCGCTGTGCTTTTTCAAGTTCGGTGACATCGTCAAACACCAGTACCGCCCCCACATTGTGGTCAAGGTCATCTTTTAATGTATTGTAATTGAGGGCAAAATGTTTGGGCGACCCGGATATGGTCAGGGAAAGGGGGATTTCAAGACTTTTCTGCCCCTGGGCTGCCTGTTCATAGATCCGGTCGGCAATTTTCATGTATTCAGAACTGAGCACATCCCTGTAATTCCGGTAGAGGATTCTCCTGCTGTCAATGCCGAGCATGGATTCGGCCGCCTTGTTGATCGTGGTGATAACCCCATTGTTATCGACCGAAATCACGCCTGCAGAAATATTTTTCAGCACGATTTCAATGTACTGCCGGCTTTTTTCCAGCTCGGCATTCTGCTGCTGCAGCATCTGGCCGGAAAGGGCGATCTGCTCCCTGCCGGCGGCAAGCTCAGTGGTCATTGAATTAAACGATTTGATCAAGGTGCCCAGCTCATCGTCGGTTTCAAAATCAATCTGATAATTCAGGTCACCGTCCGTGACCCGCTTGGTGCCTTCTGCAAATTTTTCAATGGGAATGGTGATTGATTTTGCAAGCTGGAAACCGAACCAGATTGCGCAGAATACAACAAGCAGGGCCACCACTGAAAGGTAGATGTAATAAGAGATCTGGGCCGGCTTCTTGGCCAGTTTGAGCTGCTGATATTCTTCCTTGCCTTTGAGAATGGCCCGCAGATTTTCAGACAGGTCCGGTGATACCAGTGTGGTAATGACGATGAATGCTTTGGCGTCTTTGGGTGCCACGCCAAAGGGGATGGTGGCAATGGTTTTTAAAAACTCGCCCTCCCTGACTTCCTGGGAAATGGTTTTGCTTGATGCGCCCGGCCGTATCTGTGTCAGGTCCTCTGACGTGAGCAGTCCGAAATGCAGATGCTCAAGTTCGCTGGCAAGGGAGAGGCTGACACGTTTGGCATCCGGGGTATAAATTTCAACCGCATGGCGGTTGAAAGCCCGCTGGATCACCTGGGAGTAACGGGTCAGTTTTTTTTCATTCTCTTCTGCCAGAAGGTTTCTCGATGTGATCTGGAAGGCCGCCCGCTTGGCAAAGAATTCATTTTTTTCTTCTATGTATTCATACAGTTTCTGGCCTACTGCCAGAGAGCTGTCAAGCGTCTGCTCCACAGGCGTGTTGAACCAGAATGCAATACTGGTGGAGATAAAATGAATGGAAAAAAAGAAAAGCACGGTTGTGGGCAGGAGGGCCAGGACGATAAAGGCAGCCACCAGGCGGGTTTTCAGCCGGGTGCCAAGGATGTTGTTTTTCTTTTCATAATAGAGTTTGGCAAGGTTTCTAAAAACGAGCAGGAGCAGTGCCAGAAGCAGCAGCAGGTTGGTATTGATCAAAATAAACATCAATACTGTGCTGGAGAGCGGAAAATCGCTGCCGAAATTGGTGATCTGGGTTTCTATAAAGGTCAGGACACCAACGATCAGCAGAATGACAAGGATCAGAATGCCTTCTTTTTTCTTCCTGGCCTGTTCATCTTTTAACGGGGCTGACGCTGCCATAGGATTTGTTCTTCAGCCGGAGCGCATCATGCGGGCCAGGCTAATAGGTAAAATTCACCAGATACCAATTGGTTTCAAAATCCCAGAACGAAACAAAGAAAAGAACATAGTGCAGGGACAGGGGCAATGTGACCTTGTCCAGCTCTGCCTTGATTCTTAACTGGTACTTTTCGCCTTTTACCAGCTGGCTCAATGGGATGATTTTCAAGTTGTCCACCTCGGTCATTAATGCCCGGGCTTCATCAAAAGACTGGGTCAAGGTCTCCTGTTCATCCTTCCATGGCCGGAAAACTGCGTATTCTTTTTTCAATGAATTGTATTTCAAGGTGGATTTAAACTGAATGTCGGCGATCTTTTTATCAAACCAGGAGCCATCTGTTTTATACAGGGTCACATAAAACGAAAATGTTGTGGGAATCCCGTTTTCAATGGCTTGAATGATTTTGGGGGTAAATGCTTTTTTAACGTCAAAGTAGGTGAGCAGATCATCCCGGGTATTTGCCAGCTTGATATTTTCAACCGTTGCAGACGCATCTTCTTCCTGCGCCAGGCCCGGTCCGGCAAGACAGAGGAGGACCATCAGGCTGAGCACTGTCAAGGCCCAACACCTGAATCTGCTTACTGCCTGATCTGTCATAAATGATGGAAAAAGCATTATTCAATCTTTGCCGGGCCTGTTTCCCAGGCATCTTTATTTTCTAAAAAAGTTTTAATGAATTCATGATTCAAGGTGTGTCCTGATTTGTGGCTGATGATATGCCCCTGAATCGGCATGCCAAGGAGGAAAAAATCCCCAAGGCTGTCAAGCAGCTTGTGCCTGACAAATTCATCGGGGTATCTTAGCCCCCCTTCGTTTAATATCCTATCATTATCGATTATGATGGCATTGTCAAGACTTCCGCCCTTGCCAAGGCTGAATTTCTGTAGGAGTTCAAGATCCTGGATAAACCCGAAAGTCCTTGCCTGGCTTATTTCATTGGCAAAATTGTCACGTGTCCGGTCAAAGCACAGTTCCTGTCTGCCGATCAAGGGGTGGGCAAAATCAATTTTGCAGGTGATTTTAAAGCAGGGCTCAGGGTGTACCACAACGAATTTGTCCTGGTCTTTGACTTCTATGGTTTTGTTGACAATGAAAAAATGCTTTGGCGCCTGCTGTTCTATAACGCCGGCACCCTGGATAATGTTGGTAAATATTTTTGCACTGCCATCCATGATGGGAATTTCATAATCATCAATTTCGACCAGGGCGTTGTCAACGCCGAGCCCGGCAAAACTTGCCATGAGGTGCTCAATGGTGGAGACAATGGCGCCGTTGGTCCCGAGCACTGTGGCGAGACTTGTGTCCACCACGAGTTTGAACAGTGCCTGAATATCCTGGGTGCCGGGCAGGTCGACCCGTCGAAACTTAATCCCGTGATTTTCAGGGGCAGGGTGTATGGTCAGGTGGGTCAGCTTGCCGGAGTGAACCCCGGTTCCGGAGACAGCTACTGCCTGGGCCAGGGTTCGCTGCATATAGTATTGAGGCATAATCGTCTAGTAATAAATTCCTTAAGGTTGCAAATTTTGTTTGCTATATATATCTGATTTTAATACACAAAGCAAAGTAAAAGGAGATAAAAAGGAAATTAATCGTGCTTGCTAAAGTGGATTCATGCGCAGCCATCGGCATTGACGGCTTTGTTGTGGATGTTGAAGTCGATGTTTCCAATGGCCTGCCAGCCTTTCATATTGTCGGCCTTCCTGAGGCCTCTGTTAAGGAGAGCAAGGACCGGGTGGCCACTGCCATCCGGAACTGCGGGTATTCCTTTCCCATTAAAAAAGTCGTGGTCAACCTGGCACCGGCCGGTATCAAAAAAGAGGGGACCGGATTTGATCTTCCCATTGCTGTAGGGGTGCTTACCGCCTGTGACATCATCCCGGCAGAACGGTTGAATCAGGTGATGTTCTCAGGCGAGCTTTCACTTGACGGCTATCTCAAGCCGGTCAAGGCAGTGCTTTCCTATGCACTCCTGGCCAGGGATAAAGGCTACAGCGCCATTGTGGTGCCTCAGGAAAATGCCAGGGAGGCTGCCATGGTTAAAGGGCTGACAATCCTTCCGGTAAGGCACTTGTCCATGCTGGTGGAGCATTTTAACCAGGGCCCTGAAATTGAGCCCTGCACCGGGTGCGGTATCGAGGATATAGAGGCAGCGCCTCTTTCAGCAGGCAGGGACTTTTCACAGGTCAAAGGCCAGTTTAATGCCAGACGGGCATTGGAGATCGCAGCAGCCGGTTTCCATAACATCCTTCTGACCGGGCCGCCCGGTTCGGGCAAGAGCATGATGGCCGGCCGCCTGCCCTCCATTCTGCCGCCGCTTTCCTTTGACCAGGCCATCGATGTCACACGGGTGTATTCGGTTCTCGGTCAGGTGGAAGATCAGGAAAATCATCTGTTTGTCCGGCCGTTCCGATCCCCCCACCATACCATCTCAGATGCCGGGCTTGTGGGCGGTGGATCCCAGCCCATGCCAGGAGAGATCAGCCTGGCCCACAACGGAGTATTGTTTTTGGATGAACTGCCTGAATTTAAACGCCATGTGCTTGAAGTCCTCCGCCAGCCAATGGAAGAGGGACAGGTGGCCATTGTCCGGGCAGGGGCCTCTGTGGTCTATCCGTCACGGTTCATGCTGGTGGCGGCCATGAATCCCTGCCCATGCGGCTACCTGTTTGATACGCACGGCCAGTGTACCTGTACGCCGGGCCAGGTTCAAAAATACCGGTCAAAGCTTTCCGGCCCCCTGCTTGACCGGATTGACATCCAGATCGAGGTTCCGAAGATCGGGTTTAATGAGCTGGCAGCCCAGAGTGAGGGTGAAGCCTCTGTTGATATCCTCAAGCGGGTGACAGCAGCCGTGGATATACAGAAAAAGCGGTTTGCCCGGGCTGGGATGCCGTTCAACTCAGCCATGGGCAGCCAGGAGATGAAGGTGTTCTGTGCCCTGGGTCAGGACGGGCAGGCGATGATGAAACAGGCTGTGGACCGGATCGGGCTTTCCGGCCGTGCCTGTCATTCAGTTTTAAAGGTGGCCCGGACAATTGCGGATCTTGATAGGTGCCAGGATATCCGTGCGAATCATATCTCTGAAGCCATTTCCTATAGAAGTTTTGACCGTGAACCGGTCTGAAAAGAAGATAATCGTATGAATGTCTGCAACGGTTTTTGTACGAGAAGTCATTAGCCAATTAAATTTAAATTGTGTAGACTGTCTTTATTCATCTGAACAATTATGTTTACCCATTAAAAAGGAGAAAATCATGCGGTGTCATGAAGTGGATTATGAAATATTCGGCGATGATATGCAGACCGTGGAGGTCGAGCTCGATCCGGGCGAAACGGTTGTGGCTGAAGCCGGGGCCATGAACTGGATGGCGGACGGGATTGCGTTTGAAGCCAAAATGGGGGACGGATCCCAGCCGGACAAGGGCTTCATGGGAAAATTATTCGATGCAGGTAAACGGGCGATTACAGGAGAGTCCCTCTTTATGACCCATTTTACCAACCAGGGCCGGGGCAAAGAGCGGGTGGCCTTCAGTGCGCCTTATCCGGGAAAAATCATTCCCGTGGACATGGCTGCCATCGGCGGGGAACTGATCTGCCAGAAAGATGCGTTTCTCTGCGCAGCGTTGGGCACACAGATCAGTATTGCGTTCAACAAGAAACTCGGGGCCGGTTTTTTCGGTGGAGAAGGCTTTATCCTCCAGCGCCTGGCCGGAGACGGCATGGCCTTTATCCATGCCGGCGGCACCATTGTTGAAAAGCAGTTAAACAATGAGTCCATCCGGGTGGATACCGGTTGTATTGTCGGTTTTACACCAGGTGTTGACTATGATATCCAGCGGGCGGGAAATCTCAAATCGATGTTTTTCGGCGGGGAAGGGCTGTTCCTGGCCACCTTGAGCGGGACCGGCACCATCTATCTGCAGAGCCTGCCCTTTTCCCGTCTGGCAGACCGGATTATCCAGCACGCCCCGTCAGCCGGCGGCAGCGCCAAAGGGGAAGGATCCGTCCTGGGCAGTATCGGCAGGATGCTTGACGGAGACTAAAAACCAAAAGGCCCGGGCATCAATTGCATGCCCGGGCCTTTGTTTGCTCTAATCTATATAGATATTAGTTTTTTCTCAATACTCTCTTATGACCCAGCAGGGCCAGGCCTGTTAAACAGATCAGGAGCGCTGCCGCACCTGCTGCCGGAACCGGCGTGGCACCGCCGCTTCCAGGCGCATCCCCTTCTGTGGTAAAGCAGGTGGTCTCAAACTGGGTCTGATTGACCCCGTCGTTCACTACGACATACCAGCAGTACTGGGTTCCCTCTTCAAGATCTTCCCAGACCACAGAGGCGTCCTGGCCCGAAGCCACGTCAGAGAGTTCTCCGATCAGATTGCCCTGGGCATCATAAAAGGATACATCCACGAGGTCCTTTTCCGGATCAGACACGGTAATGGTCAGCCTCGGTGTCACACTGACACCGGTGGCGCCGTCCGGAATGCTCGGGTTGGTCACAGCATCAGGCTCGTCATTGACAGCATCGGTGTACTGTACGCGGGTGTCTGCCCGGACCGGCAGGTCTTCCACATTGCCGTCCGAGTCAGTGGCCCGGCTGGCAAACTCATAGTATCCGTACCCTTGCGGATAGGTGAAACTCTGCTGCCAGGGACTGGCAACCGGGCTTCCTGCTGAGGTCCATTCAGACCAGTTTGTGGTATCAAGCGAATATCGGTAGAAGAATTCAACATTCACAGGATCGGTCTGGGTATAGGCAATACTGCTGTCCTCAAACTGGACATTGTCAATATAGATATCTTCAACACTTGAGTTTGAATCAAGTTCAAATCTTAAAGTGGCCTGGGTATATCCGGTCAGGTCAGCGGTCAGGGTCTGCCAGGCGCCTTCAATGCCAAGGTTATCGATGTCGCTGCCGGCCGTGTTCAACAGGTCAATCTCTGTGCCGCCGTCCACTGTCACCCAGATGCGGATCACATCCGTGCTTTCCCATGTGGTTGAATTAACAAAGAGGGAAAGGGAGACCTTTGGGCTGGAAGCACTGGAGATATCCACCGTATCCAGGGTGACGGTCATTTTTCCGTCCGGATCACTGATTTTATACCCCTGGCTGCCGTCCGGGAAAGAGCCGACGTCAGATGTATAATTGTTCACGCCAACCCAATCACCGTCCGTGAGGCCGACATCCCCGCGTGTGTCGGTGTAATAGGCGGAAAATCCGAGCTCACCACCGGTGGCGGTATAATTGACCGGGCTCTGACCAGCGTTGTTGACCAGGGCATGATCACTGCCCGCTCCCATGGTATCGGTATAGATACCGCTGGCGGATGGCTCTTCAAAACTGGTGGAAGCAATCAGGGTGGCAGACCCGGTCTGGGCATAATCGCTGACAGTCGCTGCCAGGGTCAGGGGCGCTGCTGTCTGACGGAAGGTTGCCACGGCATTGACCTTGGAACTTGGGGGAACACCCACAATGGAATTGTCAGACGCCAGTGCGGCCTCTCTTAGACGGAACCGCCGGTTTTCAAAGCGCATGGTATTTAAACCGATCAGCTCTAAGATATCACCGTTGCTGCCCGGCAGGCTGGCGGAAAAATATCCGCCTTCCTTGTAAAGGGTCAGGGGGGTGCCGTCCATGTCCTGAACCGTATTTGCACCGGTTCTGACAGCATAGAACTTCACCAGGTGGTTTTCATGTTCGTCGTTCATGAAATCATTAATGGATGCCATGTATTCGGGTTTGGCCAGATCCGGATCATGGCCGACAATATTGAACTCCTGGTCCGGCCCGTAAATACCTTCCTGGTCTACAAACTGGGGGTTGCCTGCGTAAAAGCCGCCTTCCCCCCAGATCTCGATGATGTCACCGGGTTTGAGATGCCCGTCCCTGAGCCCTAAATGGCTTCGGTAGAGCATGATTTCAGAAAGCTGGCTGGAAGCATTAATAGACCCGTCTGCATTGACCAGGTCACTGAGGCCGTATCCCCCGCGGCGCAGGGTGGTTTCTTCGGTGGCGGAAATCAGCCGGACAAAGGCGGCCTCATAATAGGGCTGGCTTTCAGAATCTGCCATCATGGTGACAACCGCACGAAAACCGCCGGCAAACTCCGTGTTCAGATCGTACCGGGGTTCGCCTATGGTGAGCGGGTTGGCCTCATTGAACTGACGCGTGTAATCCACAACCGAGTCCCTGATGGAATATCCCACAGGTACGGGTGTGGTGCCGTTAAATTCTTCTTCATGCGCGGCCATGTATTCGCTGACCGCAACATGGTAAGTGGCGGTCAGATTGAGCGGGGTGCCGTTGTTATAGGTAATACTGGTGATCACGCCGTCATTGGCTGTCACTTTCCATCCTGAAGAGATGGAGGCCCCGCAGTTCAGGCTTTCCAGGGCATCCCAGATCTGCTGGCCGGTCATTGCCACGGTGACCATATTGTCATCCTGCCAGGGATATGCCTCATAAATCTGAGCATAGGTGATCCACCCGGCCGGTACATCCCGCCGGATGCCGCCGCCGGACTGGATGGCCAGGTCACAGGTTTTGCCAAGGGCAAGGGCTTTCCACTGCATGGCATCGGTGATCCAGGCACCTGCCGCGTTTGTAGCGCTCCAGGGATATTCGTTCAGGGTCCACCATTTGTCTTTGTCCATGGACAGGTTCACACCTGAATATCCGATCACCTCATCCAGGGGTTTGGTGGGATGCGCCAGATTGTATTCAGCGATAAGATCGCTGATCAGAGTTTCAACATCCGGATCCGGGGTGATATCGGCATTGCGGATGATATGTTTCTGAGCCTGCACATACTTGCCCATTTCCGTGATTTCAAGCTCGCCGATATACTGCATGTAAGAGGCCGCCTCCACGATCAGGGTCTTGTTGTTGAGCTGGGCCGGCTGCCAGGCTTTTTCCGTGATGGAATGCCAGTGGCCGGAGACCACCACTTCCGGCGGGTCCACACCGCCGAAATCTTCAATCAGGACGTCATCCCCGCAGACCACACGGCTCTGGCCGATATGAGAGAGCAGGATCACAATATCACATCCTTCTGTGGTGCGAAGGGTCTGAACCATATCCTTTATATTGAGGGTGGATGCGTCATCATCGTCCCAGACGCATTTTTTAACTTCAACCACACCCTGGGTACCATCCCCGAGATAAGAGGATTCATCGTTGGTAAAACCGATGACCCCGATTTTGGTGCCATTGACGGTCACTGTAACATATGGGTCAAAGACAGGGGCGCCGGATGTCACACCATAAAGATTCATGGAGATGAAGGGGAAAGAGGCTGCCTGCATATTGGTCAGCATCTGGCCGTCCCTGACGTCATGGTTTCCTACCACCACCGCATCAATGCCCCTGCCGCCCAGGGCCTTGAGTTTGGCGTCGAGCAGGGAATAGAAATCCACCATACCCCGGTTGGTGCCGACATCTCCAATGGGATTGCCTTCAGAGATATCACCGGCATCGAGGATCAGGGAGTTGGGGCTGGCAGTCTTCAGTTCCAGCATTCTGGCTGCCATGTAGGCGGCACCGCCGACCTTTTCAAAGCCTGGCAGATCATCATGGCCCGGGATGTCCATTTCATGGCTCAGCAGCCGGGAATGGGCATCATTGAGGTGAAAGATTTTCACCGGATTGGTGGCAGTCCAGTTGGCACCGGCGTATTCCACTCTCAGGCGGGGCGTGAGCGTGGCATTGTATTCTTTGCTGTCAAAGGCGTAGGTCTCATAAGGATCACTGCCTTCAGTGGCAGGCTTGACCACCAGGCTCACCTTTCGGTCACCGCTTTGTTCGGTGGTGACAAAGGAAGTGACATCCCATTCGATCCATTTATATTGTTCACCTGCTTTAAGCGTGACCTGGTCCAGGGCGGTCCCGCTAAAGGCCGGCTGGTTGCTCCAGTTGATGGCCATTTCCTGCCAGGTGTCATCGCTGCTGCCGTGAACCGCCGCTTCCATGTTCTGGTCGGAATCTGCACTGTAGCAGTAAAACCTGAGCTTGGCAGAAACAATGGTGGCACCCGGCGGCACCTGTTTGGTGAGGTCAAACCGGAGCCAGCCCCTTTCGTTTTTGTAGGAACCACCGGCTGCACTGGCCAGGTAGATATTGGTTCTGTCGCCGTAATTGGTGGTTGACCGGCCTTCAACCACCTGGGCATCATGGGTGGGGGCAATGTCCACCACACCCGCGCGGAGCGGGGCTGCTGAAAGCAGAACCATGCAAAAAAGAATGAAAATGGATCGAAATATCGTCATGAGTGAAAATTCCAGATAAATTGTGAATTAATATTTAAGGTCCCCAAAAAAGGGGGGTGCAGACTGCACACCCCCCTTGTTGTCGAGAATGTGGGAACGAACCCGTCTCAAATTGAATTGAAACTGGCTTCTAGTTTTTCCGTCTCAGACCGGCCAGGGCAATCACGCCGGAACCCAGAAGGATGATGGCACCGGGAACCGGTACCTGGGCGTTGCCGGGCAGGTGAATGACTGCGTTGTCACCGTCTACATGGACGGCAATGTCGTCTACGTAGATGGTTTGGCCGCTTACACCTGACTGATTATATGTTCTGGCTTCAATCATCAGGCCATCTCTGGTACCGCTATCAGAATCAAAGGTCCAGGTGTGTTCAAGCATGCTCCAGCCTGTGCCGGCACTGTAAGTATAATTTCCGCTGGCAGATCCTTTGTAACTGTCAACGTCATCATCAAGAGTGTAATGACCCCAGATTCGGCCGGAAGGCGATGCACCCGGAGTGGTGTCATATACCCAGAAGCTTGCTGTAACGGTATCACCGTCTGTAAGGCCGGTGACCCAGCCGACAAAGGCCTGGGGGGTCCCGCTGTCACCATCTACAAGTTTGAGAGAAAGATTCCCGGAATGAGCCTGGTCAGAACTGCTGCTTGCAGTGACAGCACCATAGGTTCCTAAAACATCACCACCGTCTTCCCAGTCATAAGTTGCTGTCAAAGCCTGTGCACTGGCAGTGCATAAAAAGAGGGCTGCCAGTACGAGTACGAATTTTTTCATTGTTGGTCTCCTAAGAAATAAATTTAATTTTGGTTTTATAAAAGAACTTTTTGTTCATATACCAGAAAGGATGTATCAATATCGCATTAGGTCCGGATTACCCCCGGGTTAATCTTTTGCAAAGAAACAGAAGTGCTGAAGATCTTGCAAAGGTATTTCAAGGGCCCTTTTATTTTGAACCGATTAGTTTGCCTGAAAAACAGGAAAAGGATTGCCTATTTTCAGGCGAAATATGGGGGCAGGGCCAGAGAATGTTTTAACTTTGTTTTTTTTCGCTGCAAAAGCAAAACTGGCACAGGAGTGTTGTGTTAAGATATCGTTAGGCTTGTCCGGTGCACCGGTTTTAACCGGACATGGTTTTTAAGACATCTTCCTTGCCGATGATACCGATCACTGTCATGCCGTCCACCACCGGGATGGTGTGAAAATGCTTTTCCACCATCAAATTGGCAATTTCTGTGATGGGCGTGTCTGCCGTGACCGTGGTGACATCAGTTACCATGGCCTGTTCCACCCTTGTGGCAGCGATTTTATTGAGTTCTTCTTCTAATTTCTGGGACGACACCAGAGGGATATAGGAATCTAAAAGCGTTAAAATCGGGGGCATATGGATCTCTTTTTGCTGGAAAATCAGATCGCTCTGACAGAGCAGGCCCACAATGCGGTTTTCATCGTCCACCACTGGCACGCCGTTGATGTGATTGTCGAGCAGAAGTGTCACCGCTTTTTTGATCTCCATGTCAGGCGAAACAGAGATGACCTGGGTTTCCATGATGTCTTTGGCTGTCATCATATCGCTTTCCTTTATTTCTGGTGTTTACTTATTATGATCAATTATACACGGATCCTCTTCCCGGGTAAAGAAATGCGCCTGGTTCTGATAGAACTGTTTTCAGGACAAAAGGGTCTGAATTGCTGCTTGACAAGGCAAAATGATTCTGCTTAGACTCGATGTATCATTTTTCCTGTTTCATTGGTTCAAGGATTGTTCAAGCTATCTTCCCATGGAGGTGCATATGCCGAATATTCAATGGAATAAAGCATTCAGTGTGGGGTTTGCCGAACTTGATATCCAGCATCAAAAATGGTTCGAGCTTTATAATACCGCGCGTACCCGGGCGATCCAGCATGACCAGGCACTGCCCGGAGATGTGATTGCGCAATTTTTAACCGATATGCGCGCTTATTCAAATGATCATTTTGTCTATGAAGAGGAATACATGCTGGAGATCGGCTATCCTGACGCCGGTGATCACCAGAAAATCCATCAGGCATTTGATGCAAAAATCAGTGAATACCAGAACGCTCTTGATCATGCATCACCGCAGATGACAAAGGAAATTCTTGATTTCATCCAGCACTGGCTGCTCGATCATGTGGCCAATGAAGACCGCAAATACTGCAGTTTTGCAGCCCCCCGATAATCCCGTTCATTGTCGACATTCCGTGGAAATCCCTTGTTAAACGGTATCTTGTGTTTACATTTTTGTGTTTATCGTTATAATGGCGCACAGAAAACAAAGCACGAACAATGGTTATTAAAAAGAACAAAATACAATGATTAAGAAAGATATTTTTGCCCGGGATATCAAGGCCCAGTTCAAAGCCTCGGCCCGGGACAGGGTTCACCGGTTTTTCCTGGCCGGTCAGACCGTCAAGGGGGCCATTGTCCATACCACCCGGATGGTCAACGAAATGCGGGCCAACCATAAACTGGGACCGTTGGAAACCCTGGTACTGGGACAGGCATATATTGCTGCCGCCCTCATGGGATCCACACTGAAAGCAAAAAACGACCGGTTGAGTATCAGTATTCAGTGTTCCGGCCCCATTGCCGGGCTGGATGTGGAAACCAATGTCTATGGTGAGGTCCGGGGCTATTTAAAATCCGGGCAGATCAAGGTAGAGGATCCGGGAAAGATCAAACGGCTGTCTTCCCTGTATGGTGCCGGATTTCTCACGGTCACCAAATATCTTGAGGCCATGCCCAGACCCTACTCCGGGCAGATTGCCCTGGCCCATGGTTCCATTGCAGAAGATCTGGCCAACTATTACCTGGTTTCCGAACAGATCCCAACGGGTTTCAAACTCAGCCTTTTTTTTGATGAATCAGAAAATGTGACAGGCGCGGGCGGGATTTTTCTCCAGGCCCTTCCCGGTGCGGATGACGATCAGGTGGCAGCCGCTGAAAAGCAGATTCAGAAAATGGATTCATTAGGAGAAATGTTCGCTGCAGGCACGGACCCCGAAACTGTGGTAAACGATTGTTTCAGAACACTGTCACCGGAATTTCTCGATACGAGCCGGGTGGAATTTTTCTGCCGGTGTTCTGCAGAAAAGATGGGCAATTATCTGAACACCCTTTCTGAACAGGACCGGTCCGATATTCTTGAAAACGGGCCGTTCCCCCTGGAGCTGAGGTGCCATTACTGCAATTCAAACTATCGGTTCACCAGAGACGCATTAACACAAATATTAAACCAGTGAAGGATCATTGCTGCGTATATAGCCGGCCGTCAACCCGGCCATTTAAACCCAAGGAGAAGTTATGCACAAGTTATTAGAAAACAGTCCGGGTAAAAATATCATGCTCCTGGGCAATGAAGCCATTGCCCGCGGTGCAGTAGAAGCAGGCGTCGCCTTTGCCACGACCTACCCTGGAACACCATCGTCTGAAATATCCCTGAATCTTTTCCAGATCTCCAAGGAATCAGACCTCTATTTTGAATATTCCACCAATGAGAAGGTGGCGCTTGAGGTGGCGGCGGCTGCAGCCAACAGCGGATTAAGAACTTTTTGCATGATGAAGCATGTGGGGCTGAATGTGGCAGCAGATCCGCTCATGACCCTGGCATATGTCGGTGTCACCGGCGGCATGGTCATCCTCTCTGCAGATGATCCGGCCATGTTTTCAAGTCAGAATGAACAGGATAACCGGTACTATGCCAAATTCGGCAATCTGCCCATGCTGGAACCCTCTTGCGTGGGTGAGGCCAAAGAGATGATCAAGCATGCCTTTGTGCTATCAGAGGAACTCAAACAGCCGGTTCTGCTGCGGACCACGACGCGGATCAACCATTCCAATGCGTTTGTCACGTTTGATGAGATGGCGCCTGTTGAAAGCAAAGGCCGCTTTATCAGGGAGCCTTCGAGGTGCGTGACAGTCCCGGCCGTTTCCAGGCAGCTTCACGTCAAAGTGCTGGAGAAAATGGACCAGGCAAAGGTCTTGAGTGACGCCAGCGAATACAACACCATCACCGGTGACGGCCCATACGGCATCGTGGTCAATGGCGTCAGCTTTCATTACGCGCTTGATGCGGTGAAAGATCTGGGGATTGAAGAAAAATGCAGAATCCTGCGCATCGGGTATTCCCATCCCATGCCGGAAAAGACCATCAAAGAATTTTTACAGGGATGCGAAAAAGTGCTTGTGATTGAAGAGGGGGAACCCTTTATGGAAGAGGCGGTCAAGGCCTTTGCCCAGGAAGCCGGCATTACCATACCCATCAGCGGAAAATCGCCCGAACTTTTTTCCCGTCTTTCAGAATATGATCCTGCCATGGTCCGCTTGAAAACCGCCCGGTATTTTGGCGTGGATTATACGCCTTCGAAGATGCTCGATCTCACAGATCTGCCGGAGATTCCAGGCCGGCTTCCCAACCTGTGTTCCGGCTGTTCACACCGGGCCACTTTTTATGAAATCCAGAAAGCCGCCGAAGGCATGGATGTGATTTTCCCGACGGATATCGGCTGTTACACCCTCGGTTTCCTGCCCCCGCTCAACAGCGGCGATTTTGTGATCTGCATGGGCTCCTCAGTCAGCACATCCTGCGGATTCGGGCAGGCCACGGATCAGAAAGTCGTCTCTTTCATCGGCGATTCCACTTTTTTTCATTCAGGTATTACCGGACTGGTGAATGCGGTTTTCAACAACCATAATTTTACCTTGTTTATTCTGGAAAATGATACCACTGCCATGACCGGCCATCAGCCGCATCCGGGTGTGGATATGGAGCGGTTCGGTGTGGCCGGCAAAGGCCGTGTGGATATTGAAGCCCTTGTCCGGGCTATCGGCGTGGAGCATCTGTCCATTATCAAGCCGTTCAAAGTTAAAAAGAGTATAGGCATCATCAAGGAGGCCCTGGCCTATAAAGGCGTATCTGTCGTTATTTCACGCCAGCCCTGCGCCCTTTACGCCAAAGGCCAGAAACTTCTGACACCCAGAGCATTCACCGTGACAGACCGGTGTAAGGACCATAAGGAATGCATCACAGGTATTGCCTGCCAATCGTTTTATATTGAAGAAGGACGGGTAAAAATCAACGCCGACACCTGTGTGGGCTGCGCCCTTTGCGCGCAGATCTGCCCGGAAAATGCGATCAGTCCGTTAAAAAAATAATGATATTCAGATAAAGGAAGGCTTTTTTCATGGAAACCACCAGATTAATCATTGTTGCCGTAGGCGGGCAGGGAAACCTGCTGGCCTCAAAAGTTCTGGGCGAAGCCGCCCTTATCTCAGGGGTGCCGGTCCGGATGAGTGAAATCCACGGCATGGCCCAGAGAGGGGGTATCGTGGAATCCGCCATTGTGTTCGGAGATGCCACGTCATCCATTATCTCCGATGCTGAGGCAGATAT
>CAZLNA010000006.1:17257-18845 GCA_964560485.1 uncultured Desulfobacula sp.
GGCGCCCTGATTCAGACGAAAAGCCTTGGATTTGAAAAAGAAAATGTGATAGAAGCCATTAAAAGACGGACCAAACCGGCGTTTCTTGACATGAATCTTCACGCCTTTGAGCTGGGGTATCAGGCGGCTGAGCAATATCAGGCGCAGCAGGCATCGCTTTAGACAGCCTTTTTGGCTTCCGCTGTCTGCATGCGGATCAGTCTGGGCCTGGAAAGATACCATCGGTCTGTGTTACACTGGAAGAGGCCAATACCGGCGGCTCGCTGCCGGTTGCAACATGTCAATAAACGCGGCCGGGATCTGCTGCCGTCTTTGAATGTGCTGACAGGGCAGGTCCGGCAGGGGGAAAATCATGGGTAAGAAGACAACCATTGCTGTTCTCAACGGACCCAACCTCAATATGCTGGGCAAACGTGAACCAGAGATCTACGGCAGTAAAACCCTCGATCAGATCCATGCCAGCCTTGATCAGCAGGCCCGGGAATTAGATCTGGGACTTGATTTTTTTCAGTCCAATCATGAAGGTGAACTGGTTGATAAAATTCACGGGCTTTTCGAATCCGAAGTCCATGGCATCATCATTAACCCGGGAGCATTCACCCATACCAGTGTTGCGATCAGGGATGCACTGCTGCTCATGCCCTGTCCCATTATTGAGCTTCATCTGTCCAATATTTATCAGCGCGAACCCTTTCGCCATAAGTCAATGATCAGTGATATTGCCACAGGCCAGATGTGCGGGTTCGGCCCCATGGGATATACCATGGCGCTTTCTGCAATGGCGGAACTGATCCATGGCGCCTGACCAGCTGATTCTCAGTGCAACGGACCTGGAAGTGGCAGCGTTTCTGCCGCTCTGCCGGGAAACATCAGAAACGGTATTGCCTGGCAATGTCAGGCTGATTACAGGCCAGGCAGGCAACAGCAGCTTTGACCTGTTAATTTCAGGCCCGGGTGTCTTTAACACCTCCCATGCCCTGGCTGTTTATCTGGGGGGGCAGGCCGGGCAACTGCCGGACCATATCCTTCAGATCGGCATTGCCGGTGTCTTTGAATCCGGAAAGCTGGATATCGGGGATATTGCCGTGGCCACTCGTGAGCATTACATCCATGCGGGTGTGGCATCCAATTCCTTAAAACATGAACCCCTGCCTTTTGATTTAATCCCTGACACACCACTCAGCCGGCAGGGCATATACCGGTTTGACCAGGCCCGGGTGAACGCCTGCCATGAAAAACTGCTTGAAGCGGTTTCAGGGAGCCATACACGGATTGCCAAAGGCACTTTTTTAACCGTGTCCACTATCACAGCAGATCTGGAAACAGCGGCCTGGCTTTTTGACGCCTTTTCTCCGGTGATGGAAAATATGGAAGGCGCGGCTGCCGCACATACAGCCGCACTGTTCAATATCCCCCTGGTTGAGATCCGCGCGGCATCCAATATCGTGGGAGAACGGTATAAGTCGAACTGGGAGATAGACCGGGCAGTGGAGCAGCTCGGCTGGGTCTGCCGGCAATTGTTCAGTGACTGACCGGTTGTTATGCTTTTTTTTGACGCACACTGCCATCTTCATGATTCAAGAATACG
>CAZLNA010000007.1:0-1485 GCA_964560485.1 uncultured Desulfobacula sp.
GCCTTTTACCATATACACATCAACGACACTGATGTTTCCGGACCAGCTCAGTTTCGCATGACCGGATATTTGCGAATAGGCATATTGGCCGTCTTCAGATATCAGGACACCGGTTTTTGCTTTTAATGATTTATCTTCTACCGGTTCTGCGGGCAGTTCGCTGCCGAAAATAGTGCGGCCGGCTTTGGCTTCAACCAGGGGAAATTTTTCAGCCAGCAGGGTGTTTGCATCAATTTTTGGAATTTCGCCGCGGTCTTTAAAGTCAATCTTTCCTTCTTCATCCATGCCGCCGGCTTTTAGATGATCCGTATCAAAATAATATTCGATTCGTGCATTTTTTCCGTTAACCGCCTCAGATCCCCGGGCAATTTTAAACCGGCAGGCCGGATCATCATTTTCAAGAAATCCCTGTATGGCATCATCATCTGCTATCCCGTACTGGATGGTCCGGCCGATAAGAACCGCATGAATATCATCCAGTGTCATCTGATCGTTGAAATTGTCGGTTTTTGTCAGATAGGCGGCCATGCCGTTATCTTCTATCTCAAGGATGAGGCCGCCGACCAGAGGGTAGGATTCTATTTTAGGTTCAGAGGGTTTGGATGTCTGCGATGGTTTAGGGGGATCTGAACCCTCTTTTGAAGGGCCTGTGTTTTTGGACTCTGTTTGGTCGGTGGTTTCCGGATGCTGGCTGCCGCCGGATGCGGCCTGGTGCATTTTTTTTTGTTCCAGGATAATTTCGGAAATCTGCTCACGGGTTACAATTCCTTCATCCAGGAGGATTTGACCGATGAGTTTGGGCCTTTCCTTTGCAGTGGCCGATTGTTTCTGAAGCGCGAGAGCAGAGGCCAGGTCTTTCTGGGTGATAAACCCCATATTGACAGCAATGGCACCGAACTTCATGCTGGTTTTCATGATTTTTATGGCATCAGAGGTATCAATGAGGCGGTCGAGGACAAGGGGGTCAATTAATTTATGGGTCAAAAAATAGTTTTTCAAAGCCAGTTCATAATTTGCAGAAGACTTACAGGCATTCACTGCTTGTTCACATTCCTGGCTTGAAATCAATTTTTTTTGCAGCGCGATCTTTTCCAGCATATTATCTGCCTTTATAAGTCATGACCATGTCCTAATAGTCTACCTGGAAATGAGGAAAAATGAAACACAATTGTAACAATACCACAGAGTCGTATGATTAAGCAATGGCGCAACTCGAGCGGTCAGCATCCTGCACAGATACTATCAGCGCAGGATGCAGGCACCTTTGCTCAAATCATCCGTGGGTGCAGCCAGAAAGATTACTCTGAAGAATCCGGAATGATATATTGTTTTTCCATCTTATAATAGTCATCAAACCCCACAATGTTTCGAACCGTTGCAAAATCCATGATGTCCGTGGGATATTCACCCTCATGGAGCTGTCTGAGGGTTTTTTGCATGGCGAGCATGGCGCTTGAAATCAATGCAAGCGGGTAGGCTGCAATC
>CAZLNA010000007.1:1585-17039 GCA_964560485.1 uncultured Desulfobacula sp.
TCTTGCATCCACTGCTGCCTGAATCCGTTCACAGGCCTCCTGGCGCGCCACCACCCGTTTCCCCTTTGTATGCCCGCACCGCTTGGGAGAGACCTGGTCTTCAATCATCACTGCAGCAAAACCGGCCCTGGCATATCCCTGCACAGTCCGCCGGACATTGAGTGCATTTCCGTATCCGGTATCTGCGTCTCCCATCACAGGGATGGAAACCGCAGAACAGATATCACGGCCCTGGTCAAGCATTTCTCCGTATGAAATCAATCCGGTGTCCGGCAGGCCGAGCCGGGCGGCAGAAACGGAAAATCCGGACATAAAGGTGAATTTGAAGCCGGCCTGGGCAATCATTTTTGCTGAGAGGCTGTCATGACAGCAGGGCATGGCATGACAGATATCCTGATTTAAAAGTCTTTTCAGTGATTCGGCCGCAGATTTTGTATTTCTCATGGGAATCGTTTTTCTGTTGGAGATTTTTGCTTCAGGGTCACACTTTTCTGGAAAGGGTGTCTGATCAATTGTTCCAAGCCAAAATCAGAGATATGACCGATATATTCCACCGGCCATGCCGGTGCCTGCCCAAAAAAGAAGCAGATGTAATTCCCCTGGTTGGTATAGGCAATGCTGCCGGACGGGAGGTTTGAGGTTGGACGGTCTTCCCCCAGATCCTTGTCAATGGGACCGTAAAGCTCATTGCCCCATTTTTGAAGACGTATTGAGCACGGCAGAATGCGGGCCAGTGCCTGGGCAATGGGGGACGTAAAAAGGACGGCATCCACTTGGATTGCACCAAAATCAAGCATGATGTCTTGAAAAACCATTGCTTCCCCGCATCTATCGATTTGTCTGTAAAGTGTATACCAACGAGTACCATTAAATGGAGGGGCCACGCAAATAAATTTCAATGATTATCCTTTTATCCGGTAAAAAATTTCATGCAGATCTGACCAATCAAAAACCGGTATTCATACAAATGGGTTGACTTTATTTTTAGAACCCCCTAATTTATTTTGTATACAAGATAAATTAGGGGTGTTTTCAATGAAGACAAATGACTGCATTTTTTTCCAGCTTTCCCGGGTCAGCCGGGCTGCCGCCCGCTACTGGCACAAAAAACTGGCATCTTTGAATGTCACCTCTGCCCAGGCGCTGGTGCTGTTGTTCCTGGCTGAAAAAGACAAGGTCACTGCCAAATATCTGGGGCAGAAACTTGAGTTTGACAGTGCAACCCTCACAGGTCTTATCGACCGGATGACAAGGGCGGACCTGCTTGAAAGGCAGGCGCATCCTCAAGACCGCAGAGCGATCCTGGTCTGCCTGACACCGCAGGGCAGAAAGTCGGTGAAACAGATACTGGCCATGGTTGAAAAAGATAATCAGGCGTTTTTATCTGATTTGACGGATGAGGAGGGAATGATTCTTTCCGCACTGTTAAAAAAGATCGGGTAGCCCCGGGGTAAAATAATTTGTATGCAATTTAAAAATCGGTGTTTTTGTTAAAAGGAACCATATGGACAAGATTAATCCGGCGTATATTGAGGAACTTAAAACCCTTGTGAAAGAGAGCCCTTTTCCAAGCCATATGGCCATGCAGATAGCGGCCATTCAGGTTGACCGGGCCGATATCCGTCTGAACCTGGCAGACTTCCACCTGCAGCCCTTTGGCATCGTCCATGGCGGGGTCCTTGCCACGCTCATTGATACGGCAACGTTCTGGTCTGCTTTTTTACGGCTGCCACAGGATGCAGGGCTGGTGAATGTGGATTTGAAACTCAATTACCTGAGCCCTGTACACAAAGGGGGCCTGACAGCTGTTGGTATCTGTATCAGGCCGGGAAAATCGATTTCCTACGCTGAAGCCCGGGTGTTTGACGAACAGGAACGCCTTCTGGCACACGGAACTTCCACCTTGATGCTGTTGCCGGGTAAAGGGCTGTCACTGGCATCTGAGAAATTTTTAACCCAGGAGCAGCCATGAAATGGACGCCGGCTCTTTTTAGATTCGCCTTAAACCTCTATGGTCCCTATCTCGGAGCAGGCGTGAAGGTCACGCATATTTCACAGGACTGGCGGGAAATCCATGTCTGCTTGAGGCTGCGCTGGTATAATCAGAACATCAAAAAGGTTCACTTTGGCGGCAGCCTTTATGCCATGGTGGATCCGCACCTGATGCTCATGCTCATGCAGATCCTGGGCAAAGGGTACCGGGTATGGGACAGCTCAGCCACTATCGATTTTCTAAAGCCCGGCCAGGGCACGGTAACCTGCATCCTCACCGTCTCAGACGATGACCTGACACAGATTCTCAAGGCGACACAGGACGGGGCAAAATATTTTCATACATTCAGCGTCAATGTCCTTGACCAGGATTCTGATATTGTGGCAAAAGTTAAAAAAGTGCTCTATATCAAAAAAAAGCAGAGCCAACATCCCAATGGTCCGGATCGAAAAGGGTAAAATTTTTCATAATTTTGTGGTGTTTTTTTCAGAATTTTGAGTTTGACAGGATCTTTCAAAAAAAGAAAAAAAAATACCCAGACGGCGAACGCCGTTCTGTGTAGGGATTTGTGTTTATTTCCATGACGATCCCTCAATCCCTTGGCGTGTTTATTGCAATTATCTGTAAAGATTGAGTGTTTCGAGCGGCAGCGCCGCATAACCGTATCATAAACTTAGCATCAGAAGGGGAGGAACTTTATGAACAGACACCTTGTTTCGGCATTTTTACTGGCATGCCTGGTCCTTATGGTCCCGCAGCTGGGAAGTGCTGCATCATTCAGCAATATTGTCGCGTTTGGGGACAGTCTGACAGACAATGGTCCTGAAACAGACGGCCACGGATTTCAAGTCTACAGCGACGGAACCGTCTGGGTGGATGCAGTGGCAGCACAACTCGGGCTTGACCTGGCAGACTATGCCTATGGCGGCGCCACCACCGGATGGAGCAATTACAACAGTGAAGTCCCGGCAGGCTTTAGCGGCCTTCAATGGCAGATCAATAATTATGACACGGATCTTATCACTGAGAACACGCTGGTCAGTGTCTGGGCAGGCGCCAATGACTTTCTGGTGGATTTTTCCACCTCTTCGTATGATACCGGATCAGCCGTTGCTGCGGCAACCAATATCGGCTCAACCCTGGAAGCACTTTATGAAGACGGAGCCCGTTATTTTCTGGTCCCCAACCTGCCGGATATCGGGGCAACCCCTTATTTCAGAAGTCTGGGGGATGCAGCCGCAGGGTATGCCTCAATCTGGACCGGTATCTTTAATGCAACGCTGGAAAGCATTCTGGCTGCCTTTTCAGCCGATTTTGATGTCATGCTGTATGATATTGACATCTTCAGCGAATTTGGTGCTTTTACCCCGTCTGATGAAGGCGGCATGTGGATTGAAGTCGAAGGCATGGACGACCTGGTCTGGGTCGGCCTGGATGAATGGGGCCGGCTCTTCTGGGGCGATGGCTTTCATCCGTCTGCCATCGGTCATGAGCTGATCACTGAAAATGTCATGCGCGCGGTAACACCTGAACCGGCCACGGCATTGCTGTTTGGTGCCGGCCTGATGGGCATTGCAGCCGTCAGCAGAAAAAAGCATCAGACCGTATAGATACAGCGCTGATACCTTTAAAGCGGGCTGGCTGTCCAGCCCGCTTTTTTTATTTGTTTTTCAGGGCTTTGCCCGCATTCCAGCAGTTTCCGATGCAGCTGCCCAGAGACCAGTAGTGCTTCTGGCCCATGTCAAAGAGCAGGGGCCTGACCTTGTCAATGTCAACGGCATTGTCTGAATAAACGCTTTCCCATACATGGGTGTCCACCAGCTCTCCCACAAAAATTTCATGCACCCCGTAGGTCAGGATATCTTTAAGGGTTAGTTCCATATTAACCGGGCACTCTTCAATCATCGGGGCGGTACCGGTCTGACCGTAGAAAAGGGTAAACAATGCAGCCTTGTCTGTTTTTTTACCGGTCATGATGCCGCAGTAATCGGTCTGGACCATGAGATCTTCAGTTGGAAGACAGATGGAAAAGGTCTGGTTCTCCTTGATGCCGGCATTGGAATAGTGGCTGGGATGGAGCCCGATACTTAAAAACTGGGGCTCGCCGTGATTTAAAATACCCACATGGGCGACAGCCAGAAAATTGGGTGTGCCGTTCACCATTGTGCCCACAAGCGTGGTTGGCATGGGGTAAAGCGCGTTCACCGGTCCAATCGATTTCATGAGGATCTCCTTGTTATATTTTTGTCCTGCAGTGTAAACAGCCTCTTTCAGGATTTAAAATTATCCACCCGATACCCGATGTCAAAAATTTTATGGCAGGCCGGACAGATAAACAGCCATTTGACCCGGTCATTCTCTTTTTTCAACATGGTGTGAAAGCCGTCTAAATAGCCGCATGCCGGGCACTGCCGGAATTCATCATTAAAATCAGCCGGATGTATGGTCTCTTCCATGATATCCCCCTTCTGGTGAAATTGTTAAAATCCGATGATTTAAGATCTGCCTGATTGCTTTATTTTCCGTCATTTTATAAAACCTTTCAAGCAGGCAGCTTTATTTTTTTGATAATTGATGCGCTATCCGGCCGGCCGGAAAACGCCGGGCCCAAAAAGGAGAAACCATGAAACGTATCCCCGTACTGCTTCTTTCCTGTCTCTTGTTTGCCACGGCTTCCTATGCAGCGACCCCGGAAAAAATGGCCCAGACCTATTTTGAACGGCTCAAGCAGCGTCAGTGGACCCGGATCGCAGAACTTTATGATGTGCAGGCACTAAAAGAATTCAGACAGATGATGTCATTTCTCCTGCTGGTACCGGACGATGCAGCGCCTAAAGTGCTGGGGACATTTTTCGGTGCCGGTGCCACCAAAGAAAGTATCAAGGCAATGTCTGACAAAGCCTTTTTTACGCATTTTCTGCGCGGGATCATGGCCCGGGCAGAGCAGGTCGGCCAACTCGATTTTGAAAAGGTGGAGGTCCTCGGCTCTGTATCTGAAGGCAGTTCCGTGCGCCATGTCGTGACCCGGATAAAGGTCGGCATAGGAGAAATGAGTATGGAAAACATGGAGATCATTTCTTTCCGGAAAAAGGATGGCCACTGGGGTATCCTGCTCCAGGGAAAAATCAAAGGCATGGCCCGGCAGATCAGGAGAGCGCTGGAGCGGTAACGCGCTGTTATCCGGTTTTAGCGGGGCAAAGGAAGAATCCCAGTACCAAAGCGGCCAGGCCTGCAATCATGGCTGCGCCAGAGACCATGCATATCATTGTCATATCTGTTGTGTTCCAGAGCATGCCGCCGGTAAATGCGCCTGCCACGCGGCCCAGGCCGGCAGTGGCGAAAAATGCAGACATGGTGGATGCCCGCAATGCCGGGGTCAGTTCAGTGGCAAGACTCATGGCCGTGACAATGCTGAATTCAAAAAAGAAAAAGATCATGAAAAGGCCGGCCAACGCCATGGGCAGGCCCGTACGCATCATCGGCAGCAGGAAATAGGCCACCCCGCACAAAAAGGTCCCCAGCAGGATGGCGCGCATCAGTCCTATCCGGTCTGATAAAACAGCGGTGAACCCCTCGCCCAGGGCTTCTGCAAGGCCGATGAAGATGGTCCATAATCCAATGGCTGCCAGGGAAAGATGGAATTCTTTTTCAAGCCAGGCCCCGTAAACCACGAAAAAATTGTCATTGGCCAGGGAGATGAGAAACACAAAGAGCAGGATTGCTTTCACCTGTCTGTTTTTCAGCACAGACCGCCAATTGGCCCGCAGGGAAGACCGGGCCGGGGCGTTCGGGTTTTTTTCACTTTTGGGCGGCATTAACGCCCTCAGGGCGAGAAAACTGATAAAAGAAAGTGCACTGATGATAAAAAACGGGGCCTGCCATGAAAAACGGGCCATAACCAGCCCGGCCAGCGGAATGCCGATAAGTGTGGAGCCGGCCCAGGCCAGTTCGGTAATGCCGATGATTTTTCCGCGTTTGTCATAAGGGACGATACTTCCCAGGTAGGCCTGCAGGCTTGTGTCAAAAACGGCTTTGGCCAGTCCTGCCAGAAAAAAACAGATCATGAGCATGTAAAACGCCGGCCGAAGGCCGAGCGCCAGGCATCCTACGGCCAGGACAACCAGCGAATAGAGCATGAACCGGCGGTAGCCGTAACGGTCCGCAAAACCGGCGCCCAGCGGCGCCAGAAGGGCTGTGGCATTATTGACGGCAATCACGGATGTGATGGCGGAAAGATCTGTATTGAGCCCCCTGGCCAGTTCCGGGGCAAACGGGTAGATCAGCCGCCGGCAGGTATTGAGCAGAAACTTGGCAAAGGTGGCGGTAAAGACCAGTTCTTTGAATTTTGCAGGATATGGGTTCATGAATACAGGCCGCCCGGTTAAATGGCAGCCAGAAAGCGGAACCGGTTAAGGATCAGCAGCAGGCCGATGAAAATCAGCAGGGAACCGGCGATTTTGTTTAAAAGGCCCATGTACCGGGTCATGGCTTTGACCGTTGTTAATACAGAGGGGATGAAAACAGCCATGATCAGGAACGGGATGGAAAAACCGGCAGAATATACGGTCAGCAGCAGGCTTCCTTTGAGCAGGCTTCCCTCTTTAGCTGCCATGACCAGAATGGCTCTTAAGATGGGGCCGATACATGGAGACCACCCCACGCCGAATGCCATGCCGATAAGAAATATGCCGGCCAGGTGGACCGGTTTTTTCTGGACATGCAGTTTTTTGTCAAAGTTCATGGCATTGATATTGATGATTCCAAGAAGGTGAAGCCCGAAAATGATGACAATGGTACCGCCCACATACCTTAAGATCCATTCGAACTCGGATATCAGGTTGCCGAGCAGGGAGGCAGATCCGCCAAGGACGATGAATGTGGAGGAGATGCCGGCAACATAGGCAAGCGTTGAAAGAACTACTTTGCTTCTTATTTTCGGATTGTCCTGGGTCAGTTCCTCAAGGGAGAGGCCGGTGATGAATGAAAAATAGGCCGGTATCAGCGGCAGGATACAAGGAGAAAAAAAAGAGAGAATCCCTCCGAGCAGTGCAGCAGGATAGGTTATGTTTTCCACGGACAATTCCTTTTAAGTGCCCTCTCAATTATGCGGGGCCGGGTTATCAATGCCATATCCCATAAGATAAAGGTGGTCTTTGTTTTGTCAACGCAGCCCGATCATATCACACGGCCGAGCCTTGGGAAACCCGTGCCCGAAACGGCGCTCTTTTTTCTTGCAAAGCCGCGGGCAAGCTGGTTGAATACGGCGTATGAAGATTTTGAATGCCAGAGCAGAACACTTGAAGATTGGCAGTCTGTCCACAACTGCGGGTCAGTCCTGGTGCTTTGTCGGTGCCAACCGGTCAGGCCTCCGGCTTTTTTTTGATCTCATCTGTTCATCCTTGCCCCGTGCCGAAGCCGAATGCCTGGAACTGCCAGAAAATTTAAGTGTGGTTTCATTCAAGCGCCAGCAGGAAATCTATGAGCTTGAAGTGAAAAATGATGACACCGATTATCTCGATCGACTCGATCCCGGCACCCTGGCAAGAGATTTTTTGACCGATGCCGGCCGCTTTGCAACCCTGATCGACAAATTCAATCTCTCCCATGTCCTTGATCAGGGATACCGCCAGCTGAGCACGGGCCAGACCCGCAAGCTCCTGCTCCTTTCACAGATTACAAGGGGACGATCGGCGCTTGCCATCCAGGCACCGTTTGAAGGTCTTGATGCGGCCAGCCGCAAAGAAGTCAGCAATGCCCTTTCCCATCTGGCGGATCACGGGATTGAATTGTTTTTGTTTGTTCACAACCTTGAGGATATTCCTTCCTGGTGTACCCACCTCGGGCTGATGGCAGCAGGAAAGCTTTCTGTGCAGGGGGAGGCATCATCTGTCCGGTCAGATATTGAAAATGGCATGAGCGCGCTTGAGCCTGATTTCAAGGCCCGTGTTCAGGCGCTGGCTGCAATTAAAGCTGAACCGGCCAGGGTGCCTGAACTGGTCCGGCTGGTGGACGGAACTGCCGGGTATGGCGCAAAACCGGTTTTTGAAGCGGTTTCCCTGACCATGGCACCAGGAGATCATACCCTGGTGACCGGTCCCAACGGCTGCGGCAAATCCACCCTGCTCCAGGTGATTACCGGCGACCACCCGGCCTGCTATCAGAACGATTTAACCTTGTTCGGTATCCGCCGGGGCAGCGGTGAATCGATCTGGGAGCTGAAACAGCAGATGGGGATTGTAAGTCCGGAACTCCACCGTAACCATTACATTCCCGGCCCGGTGATCCACTGCATCCTCTCCGGCCTTTTTGACTCCATCGGTCTCTACCGGCCGTATACCCGGCAGCAGGCCGCACTGGCCCATGAATGGCTGGAGCGGCTGGGCATGGAAGAAAAGGCAGGCCTGCCGTTCAGGGATCTGACCTTTGCAGATCAGCGTCTGGTGCTCATTGCAAGGGCCCTGATAAAAATGCCGGCCCTTCTGATCCTGGATGAACCCACCCAGGGGCTCGACCAGTCCAACCGGAATGCGCTGCTCGATTTTCTGCAGGACCTGGCCAAAGAAAAATTATGCACCATTCTCTATGTCAGTCACCGGGAAGACGAGTTCAGGCCGTTTTTTGTCCAGCAGATCGATATGAGCTGACGCTTATTTCAATTCATTATAGAGGCTGTCGTTAAACCCGACGTAAAAATCACTTCCCACCTGGATGGTCGGGGCTCTCAATGTGCGGCTCCGGCCCAGCACAGACCTGAGAATCTCTTCTTTCCCATCTTTGGCCGGATCCATGACAAGGATTTTTTTGCCCCTGCCGATAAAAAGGGTGGCTGCTTTTGAAAGGCGTTCCCAGGCCCCTTTTTCATCAATGGTCTCTTTTCTGGCATCAGACTGTGTCTGAATGGTCAAGTTGTTCTGCTCAAACCACGTTTGCGCTTTTTTACAAGATACTCAGCCTTTTCTTAAATACGCCCAGTCGATTTTCATATATTCCCCCTGACAATGAAAATTATTCACACGAACACTCTAGTGAATATAAAGTTTAAAAAAGGGGTGTCAAATACAGGCAAAGGGATGGGGTGCATTCTTGAAATTCGACCAGGATGCTGTCTGAAAAATTTTGTTTCCACCTGATACAGACGCCTTTCACGCCTGCAGCATCCGGGTCATATCATTGCAGAGAGCGCAATCAATTCCTGATCGAGTTTTTTAGCCGAGATCTTGCCGTCTGTTTTGATTTCCTGGGCAAAGAGTGAAATCTTATATTCTTCCAGCATCCAGAAAAAAGCAGTGACCCGGTCTGTTTTCTCCTCTGAGGTTTTTGCGGACAATGCAGATAGCAGATGTTCAAACTGGCGCTGGTACGGGATCAGCATCCCGGCCTTCTTTTCTTCCCTGAGCGGCTGGTCCGCGGCCTTTTGGGCCCTGATCCGGTATGCATGGGCATACCGGTGGAGGTGGAGAATCCGTTCATAGGGATAGAGTTCTGTGAAATTGGCAGGGATCAGGTTTTTCAGATCATTGTAGAGCCGGGTGAGAATGGCCGAGGTTCTGGGTTTGTCCTGGAATCTGAACGAGAGGTCCTGGAGGGTGTCAAAGCAGTCTTTGTAAGCGTCTGATACCTGGGTAATGGTTTTGATAAATGCCTGGCCGGTCAGGTAGAGGCGGCTGATTTGCGCCTCAGCCAGACCGGTGAACTCATCTTTGCGCTGTATATTTTTTTCAAACAGGGTCTGGGTGATCAGTGAAAACACACTCGCCTGAAAATTCCCCTGGCCGCTGAACAGGGGCGCAGCCTGTTTAAGGCGGGCAGAACGGTTGATGTCTTTTCTAAGGGCATTGAGATCATCCTGAAATGCTGCCTGGAAAAGGGCGGATACACCTTTCAGGTGAGAGTGAAGCGCTTTTTTTTCAGACCGGAACAACCGCAGGCTCACCCGTGACCGGCCACTGTCCGGGCTTTTTTCGCAGACCAGTGCCGGATACCCGTTCTGAACAATCCCATCACCTGCCTGGATGGGGACCGGTTCGTCCAGATCCTTGAAATCCCATGCTGTCAGATCGGTTTGTTCAAATTTTGTCTGGGCAATGGCAAAGGCATCCCCTTTTGTCCTGGCCGGCTGGTCTGAGAATTCTTTTAATACGGTTGTATCACGGACCGCTTTGATTTCCCTGTTTTTTTCATCCCGGATTGATATCCGCATTTTTAAATGATCGGGAAGATCTTTGTCTGACCACTGGCTGGCCGGGATAAGCACATTGAAATGCTGGTGAATAAAGGTCGAGAGCATGGAAAAGAGCGGCCGGTCCTGGTCCGGCAGCTGTGATGCAATGATCTTGGCGGTGTCAGAGACCGGCACCAGTTTAACCCGGTACGACTTGGGCAGTGCCCGGATCAGGGCAGCGATTTTTTCTTCAAAAAGTCCGGGCACCAGGGTATCAAGCCGGTGCTCTGGCACCAGGGCAGCCTCTGATGCCGGTACATGAATGGTTACGCCGTCTTTTTCAGAACCCGGCTTGAATTCATATCCCAGTGTGAATTTCTCCTGGGCCATGGTCAGGGTGTCCGGGTAAAGGGCGATCTCCGCATCATCCACGCTCGATTTTTGAAGATCTGCCATGGTCATTTTTAGAAAGTCCTGGCTCCCCTGATCCTTTAAAAATTTTGAAAATGTCTGGATCGAATAAAAGGGTTTGTCCAGCCTCGACTCATAAAAACGGTAGATATCCTCCTCAGAAATCAGGATATCTCTCTTCCGCCGCTTGTGTTCAAGGGTCTCAAGCTCTTCCATCAGCGACTGGTTGTGTTTCATGAATTCAAAGGGCTGGAAAATCTCTGCCTGGACCAGGGCGTGGCGGATAAAAATCTGTGCAGCATCGTCCGGGTTGATTTTCCCGTAGGAGACCTTCCGGCTGCTCACCAGGATGAGCCCGAACAGCGATACCTGTTCGCTGGCAATGACCCGGCCCTGTTTTTTTTCCCATCTCGGATCTGAATAGGTATAGGTGCACAGGTTTTTTGCAATGGGTTCGAGCCATTCAGGATCTATATTGGCGCAGGTCCTGGCAAAGAGCTGGCTGGTTTTGACAAATTCCGCCGCAACAATCCAGTTGCCGGCCGTGTTGAAAAGACCTGAACCTGGGAATACCATGGCCTGCTGCCCTTTGGCAGCCGCAAATCGGTTTTTGTCTTTTTTATGGGCAATATTGGCCAGATAACCGGCCAGAAGTGATTTGTGAATTGCGATATATTTCGGGCCGCCGATCTCAAAATCTTTTGATTTCAAGCCTTGGGTCCCATGCTGATCCGGGCCGGGCGTCAGGCCTGTAATCCGGTGTTCTTTTAAAACCCTTGTAATCTGCTGGCAGATCTCGTTCCATTCGCGCATCCGTTTAAAAGAAAGAAAGTGTGCCTGGCAGAACCGGATCAGCTTCCCCCTGGATTTTAATTTTCCGGCAGCTGTCTGATAGGCATTCCAGATATTGAGCAATGTGATAAAATCTGAAGCCGGGTCTTTAAACTGGGCATGCTGCTGGTCAGCAGCCTGGGATTTATCTGCCGGCCGCTGTCTGGGATCTGAAATCGCCAGGGCCGTGGCAATGATGGTGGCTTCTTTGAGGCATCCTTTCCGGTCTGCTTCAATCAATATTCTCGACAGCTTCGGGTCCATGGGCAGCTTGGCCATGATCCTGCCGATCCGGGTCAGGGTATACTGCTTTTTCTTTTTCTGACCGGGCCTGCCTTTTTTTTCTTTGATGGCGCCCAGTTCGATCAATGTGCTGAATCCGTCCTGGATGCTCTTGGCAGAAGGCGGATCAATAAACGGGAATGAAGAGACATCCCCCAGGTTCAGGGCGATCATTCTTAAAATGACTTCAGCCAGGTTGGACCGCAGGATTTCAGGAGAGGTGAAAAACGGGCGGGACAAGAAATCAGTCTCATCATAAAGCCGGATGCATACACCGTTTTCAACCCTTCCGCAGCGGCCCTGGCGCTGGTTGGCAGATGACTGGGAAATCCGGCTCACCGGCAAAGCAGTGGTCCGTGTACGGGGGGAATAGGTGGGTATCCTTGCCAACCCTGTGTCCACCACATATTTGATGCCCGGGATGGTCAGCGAGGTCTCTGCCACATTGGTGGAGACAATCACTTTCCTTCCCACCTGGCGGGAAAAGATTTTGGACTGCTCTTTGGCAGACAGTCTGGCAAACAACGGCAGCATGGTCACGCCGGACAGGGCCTGGCCGCGAAGGATGTCAAGGGTTTCACCGATATCCTGCTCAGTGGGCATAAATATCAGGATATCCCCTTGCCCGCCGCGCCTCAGCAGGTTTGAGACTGCTTTACAGGCGGCTTCCACATATCCCTGGTCGTCGATGGCCGAGTTGTCGTCTTCCGGGGCCATAAAAGGCATGTAAACGGTTTCCACCGGAAAGGTCCGGCCCGATACCTCAATGACCGGAGCCTGATCAAAGGCATTGGAAAATTTTTCTGTATCAATGGTGGCAGACGTGATGATCAGTTTCAGGTTTTTTCGCTTTCTGACCAGCTGCCGTAAAATCCCGAGCGTAAAATCAATGTTCAGGCTGCGTTCATGCGCCTCATCCACAATAATGGTGTCATAGGCCCGGAGCATGCGGTCTGTCTGGGTTTCTGCCAGCAGGATACCGTCGGTCATCAGCTTGATGCAGGTTCGGCTGCCGGATTTGTCATCAAACCGGATTTTGTATCCAACAGATTCGCCTAAAGGCTGGCCGAGTTCTTCGGCAATCCTGCGGGCCACATTGATGGCAGCGATTCTTCTGGGCTGGGTGCAGGCGATGGCCCCTTTTTTACCCCGGCCGGCCATAAGGCAGAATTTCGGGATCTGAGTGGTTTTGCCGGAGCCGGTTTCACCTGAGATAATGACCACTTTATGGTCCTGGATGGCCTGGACAATTTCGGCCTGTTTTGCCGAAATCGGCAGGCCCGGCATGGCAGTGACTGTCCCGGGCCGGTTAAAAGCAGGCTGCGGTCTCCGGTTTCGCAGCTTTCTTATGGGGGGCGGCTTGTTCATAACCCTTGCAGTGTAGCGATTTGGTTCCAAAAGTCAATTTTAAACCCAAACAGGGGTAGAGGTGTTTGAAAAAGCCGGCCATTGTTTAATCTGCTGCTTTACTAAGCTGGCCGGCCGAAAATAGAAACTATGTTCAGTGAGCAGTGCAACGTTTTGAGGTTGTTTTTTCAGATATTTTATCCCGGACTGAAAATAAATTAAGGGTTGACATAAAGATCGGAATAAGAGAAAAAGAAATTTGTTCCAATATATTAGGGTGACAAATAGATGCGAAATTTGAACTTCGTTTTACGTAGATAGGAGAGTGAATAGCATGGCAGAGGAAGCTATTAAAATCGGCGGCGCGCGGAAGAGCGTGTTTAAAGACAAGGTGATGGAACTTCTGCCGGACGGCGGGAACCTGAACGCATGCCTGACTTGTGGCGCATGTGCATCCGGGTGTCCGGCCACCGGTCTTGAAGGCATGGACCCCAGAAAGTTCCTGAGAATGGCAGCACTGGGTATGGATGAAGAAGTGGTCAATTCCAACTGGGTATGGATGTGTTCCATGTGCATGCGGTGTATCTATGTATGCCCCATGCAGATCAATATCCCGCAGCTCGTGTTTAATGCACGGAAACAGTGGAATAAAGAAGACAAACCCAAAGGGATCATCGGTTCCTGTGACATGGCATTGAAACATGATACCTGTTCAGCCATGGGTGCCAATGAAGAGGACTTCCAGTTTGTTGTGGAGGATGTTCTTGAAGAATACCAGGAAGCACAGCCCGAGTTTGCTGAAATGACTGCAGACGTTAACCGGGAAGGCGCTTACTACTTTTTGAACCAGAACTCCAGGGAACCTGTAACTGAACCGGATGAAATGGTCCCCTTGTGGAAAATCATGAACCTGGCCGGTGCGGACTGGACCTATGGGACCAAAGGCTGGGCAGCGGAAAACTACTGCATGTTTGCCGCAGATGATGAAAACTGGGAGAAAATCGTTCGAACAAAGGTCAAAGCGGTGGAGGATCTGGGCTGTAAGGTCTGGCTCAATACCGAGTGAGGGCACGAACTCTTTGCAGTCCTGGCAGGACTGAAAAAATTCAACATCCCTTACAACTTTGAAATCAAAAGTATCATTCAACTTTATGCCGAGTGGATCAGAGACGGCAAACTCAAACCCTCCTCAGACTGGAACAAGGAACGCCAGGTAAAATTTACCGTGCAGGATCCCTGCCAGCTGGTAAGAAAGACCCTGGGCGATCCGGTGGCGGACGACCTGCGCTATGTGGTGAAAGCCGTGGTCGGTGAAGAAAATTTTATTGATATGACACCCAACAAGTCGAATAACTTCTGCTGCGGCGGCGGCGGCGGTTATCTCCAGTCCGGTTTCCAGGAACAGCGCCGGGCATACGGACAGACCAAGGCCAACCAGATTCTGGCCACCAAGGCAAGCTATTGTATCACCCCGTGCCACAACTGCCATGCACAGGTTCATGACATGGCTGAAGTCAACGATCATGCATGGGAAACCGTCCATCTGTGGACCCTGCTCTGCCTCTCGTTAGGTATCCTGGGCCCCAATGAAAGGGAATACCTTGGCGAAGATCTGAAAGAAGTGGCTGTGTTCCACCCTGAATCTGCCATGTAGATTCACCCTTTATTCGCAAGACGCAACGGTCCGGTTCCGGGATTTCCCGGCACCGGACCTTTTTTTATGGGCAAACAAAAAAAACGGCCCGTACGCCCCATTCGATCTGCATGTCTGACCGACCTCATACCGTTGGATTTCCCTGTTAATTGCTTTCTATAAAGAGCCGGGGAGTCATCTGAAAAATAGATTTTACCGAATATCAGGGAAGATGGCGTCCTGAGGCTGTTTAATGTGATTGCCTAAGTATTATAATTATGATAATGCTTTTTGATTATGACGCAGATAATCAGCATAGCCAATCAGAAGGGGGGGGTGGGAAAAACCACCACAGCCATCAACCTCTCTGCAGCCCTTGCGAAAATCGGTAAAAAAGTACTCCTGGTGGACTGTGACTCCCAGGCCAATGCCACCACCGGCATGGGCATAGACAAGCCGTCCCTTGAAAATTCGCTCTATCAGGGCCTGATCGGTGAAGCCCGGCTCGAAGAGATCATCCTTCCCACGGTGCTCCCCAAGATGATGATGGTGCCGGCGAATATTGACCTGATCGGGTTTGAGATCGAAATGGCCAATGCGCCGGGACGCGCCAAAAAGCTTAAAGAACTGCTTGACCAGCTCGAAGAGCCGTTTGACTTTGTCATTATCGACTGTCCGCCCGCCCTGAGCCTTTTAACCCTTAATGCATTCACCGCATCTGATTCGGTTCTGATCCCGCTTCAAAGCGAGTTTTATGCCCTTGAAGGGCTTGGCCAGCTGTTGAACACGATCAAAC
>CAZLNA010000008.1:0-2653 GCA_964560485.1 uncultured Desulfobacula sp.
GGCCATGTCGGTGGCGATGATTTCTTTTTAGGGATTCAGGACTCGCCCACCGACACCGTCATTGAAGAAATGAATCAGATCGCTGAGAAATTCAGACAAAATGCTGAAAGCTTCTACGACACCCAAACGCTGAATCAAGGCTATCTGGAGGCGACAGACCGTAACGGCCAGACAAAACAAATCGACTTGATCACCGTCAGCATCGCTGTACTGGAGCTGCCCAGAAACCAGGACAGATTGTGCTCCATTGAGACTGCCGGCAATATGATGGCGCGACTCAAAAAAGAGGCAAAGCAATCCAGCTCCGGTATGAGCCATAAAAATATCATGGATATCCTCCGTCCGGACCCGGTCCTTCCGTTTGTAAAAACAGAATAGTCTTTATCCTGCCCCGCTGCAGCCCGGCGCAGTCAGGTTTTGCATTTTTGCGGCCTTGACATTTACCCTCATCTTTGTTAACCAAAAAAACTCAACATGGTTAACGATACGCAAAATATCCGGAACCAGGTGCTGGCACACCTGTTTCAGTCCAAAGACCGGTTTCTTTCAGGAGAAGCGATGAGCCAGGCACTTGGTATCTCAAGGGTAGCGGTCTGGAAACATATGACCGCATTAAGGGAAAAAGGGCTTGATATCGCTTCAGGACCTAAAGGATATTGTTTAGCCCGGCCGGATGACCTGCTCTTCCCTTTTTGCTTTTCCCCGCCGCTACAGACAAAGGTCTCTCACTTTTTTGCAGTGGATTCCACCATGAACGAAGCGAGAAAATCGGCCAGAAAAGGGGCGGATCATCTGAGCCTCGTGGTGGCCGAAACCCAGACCAGCGGTCGGGGACGCCTGAACCGCCAATGGGTCTCCAGCCCTGGCGGACTGTGGTTCAGCCTCATCCTAAAGCCGAAGACGCCGCCCGCCCTTGCCTATATCTACAATTTTATTGCGGCCACAAGCCTCTGCCAGACAATTCATCAATTATACGGCCTGACAGTTAATGCCAAATGGCCCAATGATCTTCTGGCCGGAGGGAAAAAACTGGCTGGTATGCTTTCTGAAATGGAAACCCGTGGAGATATGGTTCATTTCCTGAACATCGGCATTGGCCTTAACGTGAATAACCCGCCCGCACAAGAGGTCTCCAATACCACCTCGCTGTCAGGCCTGCTAAAGCGCCATGTCCCGAGAAAAGAACTGCTCGAAGCATTCTGGAATGATTTTGCCGCCCGGTCGCAAACCATTGACCCGGATCTTGCCATCCGCGACTGGAAAACCTGGACAGGAACCATCGGACGGACTGTCCGCGTTGACACACAGGCCAGGACCTATAAAGGCCGTGCCATCGATGTCGACAATACCGGTGCATTGATCATTGAGACCGAGGATGGTACGGGCGATGGCAAACGAACCGAAAAAATCATTTACGGGGATTGTTTTCACACTTAGAGGAAATGACTATGACGAACTCTGCCACACATCTGAAATTAACTGTATACACCTCCCTTTTAGTTGCCCTGATTGCGGTTGGCGCTGTAATTTCCATTCCCATCGGCCCGGTTCCGGTTGTCCTGCAGAACATGTTTGTCCTTCTGGCCGGTATCCTGCTCGGTCCGATCTGGGGCTTTTATTGTATAACCGTCTACCTGATCATCGGATTTGCCGGTCTGCCGGTTTTTGCCGGCGGCACTGCCGGCATCGGCAAGCTCTTCGGTCCTACCGGCGGCTACCTTCTCGCCTATCTTCCCTGTATCATTATCACGGGTGCTGTTTCCAGGGGACTGGGAAAAAAAATGGTTGCAGATATCTTCGCGATGGTGGCTGGATCTTTGATTGTTTACGCAATCGGTGTCTGCTGGCTGGCCTATTTTGCGGCCATTGATCTGAGCAAGGCCATGGCAGTCGGGCTCTATCCCTTTATTCTCCCTGATGCTGTCAAGATTGCAGTTGCAGCCCTGATGGCAAAATCCTTACGACCGATCATGAAATTATAACCAGGCCGTTATGGATACCCCGATCATTAAACTGACGCAGCTCTCCCATTGCTTTGGAAACACCAGAAGCGGCATCCGGGACATCTCTCTCGCGATCCAGCCGGGTGAATTTATTCTCCTGGCCGGACGGAACGGTTCCGGGAAAACAACCCTGCTCAGACATCTGAACGGCCTGCTGGTGCCGGATAACGGCAGGGTTGAAGTCAATGGAAAGGATATCCGCGATGACCTGATGAGAGCCCGGCTGACCGTGGGAATGGTTTTCCAGGACCCGGACACCCAGATAGTTGCAGACACGGTTTATGATGAAACCGCATTCGGCCTTGAAAACCTGAAAACCCCGCCGGATATTATCGCATCCTCTGTACGCCGGGTACTCTCTCTTCTTGGGCTTTACCATTTAAAAAATAACAATCCCGCAACCCTCTCAGGCGGAGAAAAACGTAAACTGGCCATTGCCGGGGTTCTGGTAATGAAGCCCAGAGTTATCGTTTTCGATGAGCCGTTTTCCAATCTTGATTACCCTGGAACACTTTCGGTTTTAAAGACCATTGTGGCATTAAACGCTTCAGGCAAGACCATAATTATCGCTTCTCATGATGTGGCTCCGGTGATTTGCGAAGCAAGCCGCCTGCTGGTGATGGAGGATGGCGAACTCAAACATGACTGCA